>DTZN01000062.1 GCA_012961365.1 Hydrogenothermaceae bacterium | reverse complement strand
TTAAAGCAGGAGTCATTTGTAAGCATCGATGAGATTGAATACCATAAAACTTCTGCTTATAACAAACACCTTCATTGTAGTCAGTTCCAACTAACAAGGCTATATCCACTAACTGTTCCCTGCTAATTCCTAGCTTTTCAAGATTTTTACTTAAATCATTTGTAGCTAAAACTCTTTGAAACATTAATAAAATATTTGCTTGTTCCTCTAATTCTTGTACCTCATATACCATTTGAGGAAAATCTTTTAATATCTCCACTATCTTAATTACTTTTGAAAAATCCCCTTTTTGTAAAAACGTTTTAGCCTGCTTTAATAAATTTTCAGAAAAAACAATAGCCCTTTTATACTCTTCAGATTCAGTTAAAAATGGATATCTACCCACTAACGCAAAAAATTCTTTAAACTCTTTTTTTGCTAATTTATTAGCGAATGTCTTAAAGAGTTGTTTTTCATTAAATAAAGATTGAATAAAAGAAGTTTTACTCGTAACTCCCCTAAATGGTTTTAAAAGTTCTTTTATTTCATCTTCTTTTCCTTTCATTGAAATTAGTTTTTTAGCCTTATTAAATATTTTTTTCCATTCATCTTCCATTTTTTGATAATAAATAGTAGATTTTAAAAAAGGGTATTTATTAGCAAGAGAATAAGCAACTGCAAATTTTTTCTTCAATACAGCTTGTTTGAATTTTGCAAATTCTATAAAATCATTAAACATAGATTGAACAATTGTTCTTTTTATAGGAACTTTTAAATAAGGATGTAATATCTGTTTTGCTACTTCAATTTCCCCTTCTTCAAATTTTTTTTGAGCTAATAATAAAGATTTGTTCCATTTTTCTTCTAATTGCTGATAAATTAAAGTTTCTCTTAAAAAAGGATTTGTATAAACTAATTTATAAGCTTCCTCATAATTATTCTCTTCTATATACTCTTTTAACTTCTTTTCATCTTCAAAAACATCATAAAAATAAATACTTCCATTAGTAGTTCCAACTATTAAATAGTTGGTTTCAGCAACATATTCTATACTACTAGGCTGCTCAAGCAGTTTTATAAAATCATCTATTATAAGTTTATTAGTATTCATATCATAAAGTGACATTTTTTTATTATTTTTGCAAATACAAAACATATAAGATTCATTACTATTAAAAACAATATCCACAACTCTATCATTCATAGATGCAAGTCTATGTAATACTGTTCCCTTTGAATAATCCCAAATTATCAATTCACCCCTCTTATCTCCACTAATTAATTTTTGATTATTCATACATTTAAGAAAAGTTACAGCTCCTTTATGTGATCTTTTTTTATAATGTAAATTTGAAGATGCGATATTTGTAATATTAACAGTTCTATCATACCCTCCAGTTGCTACCCAAAAAGAATTCTTAGAAAATACACCAGATAAAATATAATCTGGATTAGGAGGTAAAGTTAATATCATTTTCCCAGTTGTCATAGACCAAATATAGCTTCTACCATCTTCTGCTCCACTAATTAGATATTTCTCTTCTTCATCAAACTTTACATTTAATACATCACCTTTATGCCACCCTAATGTAAATAAAAGTTTTTTTTCTTTTAATGACCATATACCTACTTTATGCTTTCCTCTAATACTAATAGCCACATATTTTCCTTTTGGAGAAACTTCTACACTATTTTCAAAAGGATTATTTTTTGGATATTTAACTCTAAAACCATCCAATAATTTAAAAGTAGTAATATCATAAATTCTAACACTGTTGTCTTCATCAATTACGCATATTTTACCATCGCCAATATATTTTATTTTACTAATGGCTTTTTTAATATTTATAATTTTAATAGGTTGCAAATGTTCTCCTTAAAAAATATGATAACATTTTACCAAAAAAGGCTTTAAATGACTTTAACTATAATCGATACTTTTGGTTTTTTATTTAGAAATTTTTATGCTCTTCCTCCTTTAAAAAGTAAAGATGGCTTTCCAACAGGAATGATTACTGGCTTTTTAAATTTTATAGCATCTCTTGGCAAAGAGTTTGAAACTGATTATTTAGTTTTTACCCTTGATAG
>DTZN01000061.1 GCA_012961365.1 Hydrogenothermaceae bacterium | reverse complement strand
TTATACCTAAAAGGTCTAATTTTGCTTCAATTGCCTTTAAAGAACCTGTTATAGCAAAAGCTACTAAACCTATTATATTCATAATTTCAAAGATACTAATTTCCATTATACTTTTTGTTAACACTAGAATATTCTTATACGAAATTTTACCAAAGTTTTTTTACAAGAAAATTTCTATTCACAAAGTTTAAGTTCATCTCCAAGTTCTATAGTAAAATCATCTATGTTTAATTTTATCTTAAAACCTCTAAACCTTACCCCTTCATTTAAAGCCTTATAAAAAGCTTCTGCAAACTCTTTGTCTAGCTTTTTATTTGGCTTAAAACATTTACAATTTCTAACTGCCATGAATAAAACAAAAGATTTATATCCTTCTTTTATAGCCTGTGCTAATTCTCTCATATGTCTTGCTCCACGTTTGGTTGGAGCATCTGGAAATAAACAACAATTGTTTACTTTTAAGTTAGTTCCTTTAAGTTCAATAAAAGTATCATTATTAACTAAAAAATCTATTCTACTGTTTCCAAATGAAACTTCCTTCTTTATATTATTTGGTTTAAACCCTAAAACACCATAATTTATTGCCTTTTCTGCTATCTTTGAATGCAAAGATGTATTTAATAAAACCCATTCATTTTCTACATTAATAGCAACTAATTTATAATCAGTTTTCAAGTTTGGTTTGTTTTTTATTACAATAACTTCCCTTCCTGGAATAAATATTTCCTTTAATCTACCCGGGTCTGCTACATGACAAGTATAAAAATTTTTTTCTTTTTTAATTATTGCTTTAAATCTGTTTGGTCTATCTAAGAATTTTGCTTTTTCTAAATTCCCTAAAGTTTTTAAATCTAATAAAATCTTATTTTTCAAAATTTCCTCTGTTTATTTTGTTCCTGTAAAATTTCTAGAAACTCTTCCATAGGAAGAGGAGGGCTAAACAAATAACCTTGATAGTAATCGCATCTTAGGTTTTTTAGAATTTTAAGTTGGTCTTGATATAACATAATTTATTTTTTCTAAATACTCTTCCATCTTTTTCTATACCTTCCTATATACAAAGGCTTCTCCAAGCTTTTCCTTCTTAAAAAGTTTAATATCCTTAGGTATCGTTTCTGCATGTCCTAAAAATAAGAAACCATTAGGTTTCAATATATTATAAAAATTATTTATAGCTTCTCTTTTATTATTTTCATCAAAATATATGAGCATATTTCTAGAAAATATTACATCAAACTTACCTAATTTTTTCATGGCATATTTGTCAAGCACATTTATAACTTTAAAATTAACAGCATTTTTTAAAATGTCTTTTACTTGATAAAATCCTCCTTTTTTTATAAAATACTTGTTTACTATATTTCTTGAAAGTTTATGAATACTTCTTTCAGAATAAATACCTTTTTTTGCTTTTTCTATAGCCTGTTTATCTATATCTACTCCAAGTAAAAGAAAATCCCTTTTTTGTATAAAGTTTTTCTCTTCAAATAAATATATGGCTATACTGTAAACCTCTTCTCCTGTAGAGCAAGGAGCACTTAATATATTTATACTTTCATTTTTAGGTCCTATTTTATCAAGTTCAGGGATAACATACTTTATAAGAGCATCAAATTGGTAGTTTTCCCTAAAAAAATAAGTTTCATTTACAGTTATAATTTCTATTATTTTTTCTATAAGTTTAGAATCCTTTTGAAAAATTATATCTCTATAAAAATTTTCAAAATCTTTATACCCAAAATCATTCATAACAGATAAGAATTTTCTTTTGTAAATATTTTCTAGCTTTTCATCATCAATAAAAATACCGTATTTGTAGTTTTTCATTCTCTCGCTCTTGATTAAGAACTATATTATTAACTTCTACTAAAATTATGTCATTTTCTTCTTGAACTGTATCTATTATTTGTATAACCTTATCTAGATTTTCTTCAGAAGTGTTAGCAAGTTCTCTTATATCATTAGAAACTTCACTAAATCCTTCTCCAAGCTCACCAATCCTTATAGCTTCAACAGCCCCATTTATAGAAAGGGCAGCAACTTGAACAATTGCTAGTTCAATTTTTCTAATTGTATTATTTAGGGAATTTATTTTAGACTTTACAAAATTAAGCTCATCTTTTTTTATCTGAATTTTTTCTTTGTTTTTAGCAGAAGATTGGCTAATTTGAGAGATGATTTTTATAATTTCTTCAAACTCATTATCTACTTTTTGAATAGTCTCGTTTATATCTACAATATAATTTTTAATTTCACTTGTATATTCTAAACATCTATTTGCAACTTCTGTATTTTTAACTGCATCATTTTTAGAAATTTCTGAAGCTTGTTCTATCTGCTGTAAAGCTTCTACAACCTCTTCCATAGATTTTTCTAACTCTTCTATAGAACTTGCAAGTTGTTCTGAAGCAGTAGCTAATTCGTGAGCAACTAATTTTCTATCACCGGTTTTAAGTTTATTTATTAAATCCATTAACATTTTTCCTGCTTCCTCTGCCTGAGAAAAAGCCTGAACTTGCGCAGATACAGTATTTGTTATTTCTACCACAGCACTTGCACTTTCTTCTGCTGCAGCAGCTATAGTTTCCGCCCCCTGATGAAAAACATCTATTTCATTAACAACTTTTTTAATAGAAGAAAGCATTTTTTCAATAATATTAACTATTGTTTCCATAACTCCAACAAGTTCTTTCATTTCATTTGAAATCTGCTCTGCACTGGATGAAGCTTTGTGCATATCCTGTCTAAGCTCTAAAATTGAATCTTTTATATTTTCAATTTTTTCTTGAATTAAAAAAAACTATATCTTTTATTTTTAAAGCATAACTATTAGATTTAGATGCCATAGCCCTTATTTCTGATGCCATAACAGTAAAACTTTTCCCTGTTTCTTTAGCCCTAGCAGCTTCTATCGCAGCATTTAGAGCAAGTAAAGACGTTTTTTTTGCAAGTTTTGTAATAAGGTTAACTGCATCTGTTATTTTTTCCGAAGCTTCAAAAAGTTTTTCCCCTTTTTTTGCAATATTAACTGCACTTTCTGAAGCTTTTTTCATTCCAGCACTTGATTCAGCTAAATTTTCAGAAGCAATGGTTAAAAGCTCTTTTAATCTTTCAGAAACAAGGACTATACTCTCTGCTTCTTCTTCAAATAACTTTGAATTTTGTTTAATCTCTGTTATAGCACTCAAACTTTCTTCTGTTGCTCCTGCACTTTCTTCTGCCGCAGCAGCTATTTGTTCCATAGTTCCTTTTAGTTCTTCTATAGCAGCAAGTCCTTCTTGAATTTTAGATAAAAGTTTTTCTGCAATTTTATTTATATCTATTTCACTTACTGTTGTTTCTTGTATATTAGGAGGAGAATTAAGATGTTTTTCGTCTTTACTAGATTCAGTTAATTGTTTTTTTTCTTCATCGTTGAATTTTATAAATCCCATCTATACGCTCTCCTTAAATTTTATGTAAATATTTAGCCTTTTTTCGAATTAATTTAAATTTACATAAGTAATAAATAAAAACATAAATAATTATTTAATTATTTCTATAATTATATAGCTTATATGTATGTTAAACAAGAAAAATTTTTTGTCAAGCTTATGTATTGTCTTTAAAAAAGAAAAATTTGCAAATTAATAAAGCAATAAGGAGGATACAATTTGACCGAAGAAAATATTTACCAAGAAGAGCATCTAAAACCAAAAATAGTAAAAGAAGGCATTTT
>DTZN01000060.1 GCA_012961365.1 Hydrogenothermaceae bacterium | reverse complement strand
TAAGCCACAAAATGAACTTTACAAATATTATTCTCAGGGAAGCATATTTGTTTTGCCATCACTTGAAGAGGGCTTTGCTATGGTTCAATTTCAGGCTATGGCATGCGGATTGCCTTTAATTTGTACTACAAATACAGGTGGAGAAGATTTGATTACCAAGAATGGTGAAGAGGGGTTTGTAATACCCATAAGAAATGTAGAAGCAATAAAAGAGAAAATACTTTATTTGTATAATAATCAAAATATTTGTAAGGATATGGGTCAAAAGGCTAAGAAAAAAATTGAAAAAGGTTTTAGTTGGGATGATTATGGCAATAGATATATTAAAAATTTAGAAAAGATAATGCCCAATGCAACTAAAAGTAAATAAAAGTTTTCTCTTAACGATTTTTACTGTTTTGATTCCTATTTCATTTCAGTTTATATATATAAGATATGTTTCTTATAATGTCGATAGAGAAATATATGGTAATTTTATATTACTTCAGACTCTAATAGCAGCACTCTCTTATATATTTTTACAAATACCATCACAAGCTTATGATAGATTTTATAATGAAGCTAAAGATAGAGTAAGTTATATAAATGAATTTAGAACTATATTGATTTTTGTAAATATTTTAAGTGTCATTATTATATCAATATATGGCTATATAATAGATAAATTTAATTTTGATATATTATTTATAGTATTTATATATTTTTTACTTTTAAATAACTATAGCTTTAATCAAAAAATATTTTTACTTAATCTTGAAAGAAAAAAATATTTTTATCTAAAAATTCTAGAAGCTGTCGCTAAATTTATAACTCCTATTGTTAGTTACTTTTACTATCAAACTTTATTTAGTTTTATAGGTGGGTTAGTCGTTGGGTATTTTATTGCATTTTTAGTTATGCTTAAGTATATGAAAAGCTACCCCTTCAAAGTCAATATAAATATAGAAAATTATAAAAAATATTTTTTATTTGCTTATCCTATACTGTTTGTATCAATTTTTAGTTGGGGTATATCTTTTAGTGATAGATATTTTATAGAGTTTTTAAGCGGAACTGAGGATGTTGCTATCTATGCTATTTTGGCTCAAGTAGCAGGAATGGGACAAATAGTAGGGCAAATTTATAGTATGTATGTGAATCCAAAAGTTTTTAAAATCTATTCAAAAGATAAAAATGAAGGATTAAGCTATTTAAATAGAATGCTAAAAACACTTTTAGTAGTATTTTTTATTTTATCTTTGATTGTATATGTAGTTCCAACTAGTATTTACTCAATTTTATTAGAAAAGAGTCTTATTTCTCAATCTTACTACTATTGGACATTCTTTCTTTTAATTATTGCTATATTTTTATCTGTCTTACAAACAGCGATGAGTATGCATTTTACTTTAAAAAAGAAAATTCATATTTTAGCATATATAGGTTTCGTGGCTTTTTTAGTAAATATAGTTGGTAACTTTTACATAAAAGAGTATGGAATTATTGCGGCTGCAATATCTACACTATTTGCATATCTTACCCTAGTTATAGGACAAATTATTTTTATAAAACGAGGTCTTGATGAATATAAATAGAAAATTTAATTATAAAAAGGTAAGATTTTATATACTTATAGTGTTATTATTTTCTTTTATCGGTCAAACACTCTTTTTTGATACAATAAATACAATATCTTCTTTATTAGTTGCATTTGTTTCTTATTTTACTTTTTCTGCTATTTTTAGAAAAAATATTTTTCCAAAAGCTATTTTTGCATCATTTATAGTAATAAGTTTCAATATAAGTATATTGAGTGGACCATTAGTTTTTCAAACTCTTTTATTTACTCCTATTACTAATAATTTGCAAGTGCCATTAAGAGTTTTTTTCTTCTCATCTCTATTTCAAATATCACTTATAATTGCATTATATCTATATGTTAACTCATCAGTTCTATCTATTTCTTCAGCAAAGATTAATTTTTATCTAAAAAAAATAGGTGTCATGAAAGTGCCTACTAAACTTCAATTATGGATAATGGGAGTCATTGGCTTAAGTATAACTTTTTATTATGCAGGTTTGAATGCTATGGGGGGAGTTGAGTATGGTGATGTTGAAAATAAATTTTTATTTGCCTTAAAGTTTTTAACATATGCTCCATTTTTAATTTTATTTAGAAATCAAATGTCTGAAAAAAGATATAAATTAAAAAAAAAATGATTTTATTTTATTGGGTATCTATTTTACTATTTTATTAATTGGAGCAATTGCATTAAATAGTAGAGGCACCTTTGCACAAGCTATTTTAATAGTAGTAATACTTACGGTTTTATTTATACTTGTTAAAAAAATCAGTATTCAAAAAATAAAAAAAAGGTTAATTATTATAGTTTTATTGATAGGTTTTTTGCAACCAGTATTATCAGATTTAGCAATTGCAATGGTATTGGCACGAAGCGACAGAGGAGAAGTTTCTCCTAGAGAATTGGTAGC
>DTZN01000059.1 GCA_012961365.1 Hydrogenothermaceae bacterium | reverse complement strand
TAAAGAAAAATAATATTTAATTATTTTAAAGATAAAAAATTACTCGCCAGTCAAAAAAAGAACCTCTTCAACTAAAGTGATCAGTTTTTTTCCTTTATCAGTTAATTTTACAATCTTGTAGTTGTCTAAGTTTCTAATTTCAATAAACCTTAATTTTTCTAAAGTCTTTATAGTATAATAAGCGTTACTATAAGCTAATTTAGAGTCTCTTATTAACTTAGACAAATAAACTTCGTCTCCTTCTTTTAAGAGAGTAATTAATATTTGTATAGGAGCTTCCTTAAATAACAAATAAGTTTTTCTTTTTCTTTGTTTTTTATTATTAACATCCATATCAAGATCTGAGTTACTTCTCACAATATATTATTTATTTAAAATTTAAAAATTTTTACCACTTTGATACAATAAAATAATTTTTATAAAAGAGCAAGAATTTTTAAATATCAAAGTAAAGAAGAAGGAAAAGGATTTATTAAATAGTTTATCAATTGTTTTTGGAAATACCGAAAACTTTATAAACAAAATAAGAAAAAAACTTGAAGTAGATTATTTAAAATTAGGTAAAAGATTTCATGGCGTTGCAAAGTTTATTTACCAGAACATATTAAATGATCCTAATTATATAAACAAATACATAAAACTAAAAAAAGATTTGACTTTAATAGAGTTTTCTTATTGGGCTGCAGGTTTTTTAATAGCTTTTCCCTTCTATTTTATGTTTTTCTCCTTGTTATTTTGGTTTTTTCTTGCATTTTTACTTAGTATAAACATAATTTTAACTATAACTATAGCTTTTACTCTTATCCCTCTTTTTATAATTCTAGGTTTTGCTGTTGCCTTTGTAATAATTTATATTTATCCAGACTATAAGTTGTACAAAAGAAAAAAAAGCCTAGATTATAACTCAATTCTTGCAACAATTTATATGGAACTCTTATACACTGCAGGACTACCACCTACACACATATTTAAGATTTTATCTGACTTTCCTGAATTCAAAGAAGTTTGGGTTGAAAGTAAATATATAAATAGTTTGCTTAACTTAGGAGTTGATTTGCCAACAGCCTTAGAAAAAGCTTCTGAAACATGTCCAGATTCTCTTTGGAAGAAATTAATTGATGGTATGAGAGAAATGATAATATCAGGTGGGGATTTAAGAACTTATCTTCTTCAAAAAAGAGAAGAAATGATTGACACTTTTAGAGCTAGATACAAAGCCTATACCGATTTTCTTGGTATATTAACAGAGGTTTATATTAATTTAGTCATTGTAGGTACAATTTTCATAACAATAATAATCTTTGTAGCTGCGATGCTAAACGTTTTTCCTCCTACATTAGCTGCTTTTCTTTTGAAATTTTTGGTTTATTTTGTTGTACCTTTTTTTTCAGTTGTTATAACAATACTTATAAAGGAAGTTCCATGGAAAGATGATTTGGACTTACATAGACCTAAGATTGATGAGGTAGTATTTGAATGTGAATGTGGAGGAAAGATGTATAGGGTTAAAGAT
>DTZN01000058.1 GCA_012961365.1 Hydrogenothermaceae bacterium | reverse complement strand
ATGATTCATTATAAATCAATAAAAAATGTAAAGCCAATTTAAATGAAAAAATATTATTCCATAAGTGAGTTTGCAAAAGTGGCAGGGGATTTAAAAACAAAACAATTTAATGGAAAAAGAGAAAAAAGAGGTCTTTTCAAAGACCATATAACAGGCAAGGTTTACAATGCAGACCTAAATCAAGTATTCGGCGAGTGTCTTAAAAGACATAGCCGATAGTAGTTCCCTGCCAGAAGGCAGGCGAAGGACACCTTTTGAAAACTATATAAAACCTAACAAAAAGTTTCAAAAGGTGTCCTATGAATTTTCTGCTAACTCTATAAGGTATCTTCCATATTCAGTTTTTTTTAAAGGATTTGCCAACTTTAATAATTGTTCTTTTGTTATCCAGCCATTTTTATAGGCAATTTCCTCTATACAACCAATCATAAGACCTGTTTTATTTTCTATAGTTGCTACAAACTCTCCTGCTTCAAGAAAACTATCGTGTGTCCCTGCATCAAACCATGCAAACCCTCTACCTAAAAGTTTTACTCTTAATTTCCCACGTTTAAGATATTCTTCATTAACAGAAGTAATCTCAAGTTCTCCCCTTTCAGATGGTTTTATATTTTTTGCTATTTCTATTGCTTTATTATCATAAAAATACATACCAACTACTGCATAATGGGATTTTGGTTTTTTTGGTTTTTCTTCTATTGAAATTACATTTCTATATTCGTCAAACTCCACTACTCCGAACCTTTCTGGATCTTTTACATAATAACCAAAAATGTAAGCTCCCCCTTTGTGTTCTATTTCTTTTAAAGCTTCTTTCATTAATTTTGGAAGGTGATGTCCAAAAAAAATGTTATCTCCAAGAACATAACAAATACTATCATTTTTTATGAAATCTTCAGCTAATATCAATCCTTCTGCAAGACCATTTGGTTTTTCCTGAACTTTATACTTTATATTCATTCCAATATGGGACCCATCTTTCAATAGATTTTGAAAATTCTCTAAATCATGCGGATTAACGATAAATAAAACATCTTTTATCCTAAGTAACATAACAAGCGATAAAGGATAATAAATCATTGGCTTATTATAGATAGGAAGCAGATGTTTATTAATTATAGTTGTTACAGGATAAAGTCTTGTACCACTTCCACCTGCAAGTATAACTGCTTTCATTTATTTAATACCTCTTTAAATACTTTTACATATTCTTTACTAACCTTTTCCCAATTATAGATATCTTTGATTTTTTTTCTGTTTCTTTCTATGAATTTTTCTCTATAACTATCATCATCTTTACTAATTATAGTGCTGATATCTTTTGAATTGTTAAAGAAAAACGCATCATCTCCTAACACGTTTTTATTAAAAATATTATTATGGGCTACTATGTAAGCATTTGATGCCATTGCTTCTAATAGTGATGGATTTGTTCCACCTACAGAATGGCCATGAAAATAAAATTTTGCATACCATCTTAAAGTGCTTAGTTTATTATAATCATAAATACCTCCTACAAATTTAATATTTTTATTACTTTTAAACTTATTAATTAAATATTTAGCATACTTATTCTTCAAGCCACCTACAACTATAAAAGGTTTATTAGACTTAGACATAACATAACCCTCTAATATAGTTTCTATATTATTTTCAGGTTCTAGTCTGGCTATAAGAATATAATAAGAATAAGGTTCTATATCAAATTCTTCTAAAAATTTAACATTTGGATTATTAAAAAGCTCAGCACCATATGGAATAAAAGAAATATTTTTAATGTTATAACTATTAATATAATAATCCTTGATACCTTGGTTATCAGCTATTAGATAATCACTTAGATTTACTGCCTTATTTTCACAAAATTTTATAAATTTTTTTAAAAGTTTATTCCACTTAGTTCTTTTCCATTCTAAACCATCCATGTTAGTTACAAATTTTGCTTTTGTTTTATTTTTTAAACCAAAAAATAATGAGCTTGGAACATATCCCAAATTTAATATTATGTCAAAATCTTTATTTACAGCATCTTTTAGACATAAATAATCATATATAAATGTTCCCCATAATCCTAATTTATCTTCTCTTGAAAAAATATGTATTATTTCTACTTCATTCCATTCTGATTTTTTATAAGGATGATAGTCAGGATTGTAAACAGTAACCTTGTGACCTGCTTTTAACCAATAAATAGATAACTTTTCTGCACTTTGTTCAAATCCACCATAATTATTAGGAATTCCTCTTGTTCCAAGTATAGCTATTTTCATGATTAGTTTTCTTTTAGCTTTTCTTTATGTAATTTTATCGCCAATTCGTAGCCTTTTAGAGTTTCTTTGGCAGTATTTTCCCATGTATATTTTTTCCTAACAAGCTCAAATAGTTCTTCATTAAATGGACTGTTATAAGCATTTATTATAGATTTTTTTATTGATTCTACATTATCAGGTTCACAGTAAAATGCATAATCTTTAAAATAATCATAAGTATCACCTTTTTTGGTTATAACTAAATT
Organism: Hydrogenothermaceae bacterium; assembly: GCA_012961365.1. Lineage (GTDB taxonomy): Bacteria > Aquificota > Aquificia > Aquificales > Hydrogenothermaceae > Hydrogenothermus. Next base: position 12,987 of record DTZN01000058.1, on the reverse strand, counting down.
ACATTTCATGGCTGCAGCCTCCAAAGAAGAAAGTCCAGGGGTTTCCATCCAACTTATTAAAGCATGAACTTTTGCAACTTTATAATATTGTGCTAATTTTTCATGGTTTATTTGTCCTAAAAATATTACATTATTTCCAGCTTCTTTCCTGACCCTTTCATAATATTTCATATGATTAGGTGCTGGCTTTCCTATCAAGACTAATTTATAAGGTAAATCTTTTATTGCTTTAACTAAATTCAATTGAGATTTTCTACCTTCAATGCGAGCTACACACAAAATACAATCTTTAAATTTTTCTTCTATTTCCTTTTCAACTTTAACATTATGATAATCAAAAATTTTTAGATCTACTGCATTAGGAACAATAATATATTTTATATTACTAAGTTGAAAATCATTAATCACCCTTTGAATTTCAGATTCTGAATTGGGAAAAAAAACATCAACCATATTACAAGTTTCTTTAAGAACTTTATAATAACCTTTTAGTAAAATTTGTATACTTCCTTTATGAAGTTCCCTATTTCTTATAGCCCGTGCTAATATTTTTAAGTATTCCATTTGATAAGGAGATAATAAATTCGCTAATTTCTGCCTTATTCCACCTGAGGCCTTTTTTTCATATTCTGTATATAATCCGTAAATTGTAGATAAAGATACTGGTTTTCCTTGTTTTTTTGCATTAAGTACTTGGATATATGCTTCTTGCCCTCTCATGAGATTAAAAACATGAACTATATCATAATCCTTTAGATTTGGTTCTAACTCTGTGGAAATATCTATTTTTAACCCTAAGTTTTCTAAATATTCTGCAGTTTTTAAAATCTGAGTAGTATCTCCACCAGGAGCAGAAAATAAAGATTTACGTGATAAAAATAATACTCTCATCTATAAAACCTTTTTGATTATGTTTAATATTCTATTACTTGCTTTTCCATCTCCGTAAGGATTTTTTATTTTACTCATTGCAGTATATAAATCAAAATCTTCAATTAATTTAGATACTGCTTTTATAATGACTTCTTTTTTAGTCCCTACTAATTTTGCAGTTCCAGCTTTAATTCCTTCTAATCTTTCTGTAACATCTCTCATCACTAATACAGGTTTTCCCAAACTTGGAGCTTCTTCTTGTATACCTCCAGAATCTGTTAATATCAGGTAAGATTTATCCATTAACCATATTAAATATTGATATTCAAGAGGTTCTATTAGATGTATTCTTTCTTCACCTTTTAATATCCTATTTACAGGTTCCCTAATATTTGGGTTTAAATGAACTGGATAAACTATCTCTATATCTTTATATTCCCTTACTAATTCTTTTAGTGCATAGCAAATATTTTCAAAAGGTTTTCCAAAGCTTTCTCTTCTATGTCCCGTAACGAGAATTATTTTTTTGGAAAAGTCAATAAAATGAAAATAATTATAATACTTTGTTTCTTCATGCTTTTTAATAATGTCTAATCCTAAATATAAAGCGTCTATAACAGTATTACCAACAACCCAAACATTTTCTTTTATGTTTTCATTATATAGATTTTCTTTTGCTTTTTCAGTAGGAGCAAAATGATAATCAGCCAAATGTCCTACTAACACTCTATTTATTTCTTCCGGAAAAGGAGAATATTTATTATGACTTCTTAAGCCAGCTTCGACATGTGCTACTGGTATTTTCATATAGAAAGAAGCCAAAGCCCCAACAAGAGCTGTTGTTGTATCTCCTTGTATAAAAACCATATCAGGTTTTTCTTTTTTTAAAACAGGTTCCAAATTTTTTAATATATCTGATGTGACATCAAATAATGATTGATTTATTTTCATTAAATTTAAATCATAATCAGGATTGATTTGAAAAAAGTTTAATACCTGATCAAGCATCTCTCTATGTTGAGCTGTTATACAGATTTTAATATTAATGTGATTATTATATTCGCCAAATTTTTTTATAATAGGAGCTAACTTAATTGCTTCAGGTCTTGTTCCAAATATAAACATTACTTTTTTCAATTTCTACCACCTCGTATTTACATTTTATACTTAAAAACATTAATAGTTCAAGTATATATATAATCTCCCTTTGAGCTGTTATAAGGTAAGATGAAAAAATAGAGAATGCAAACAATACAGATAAGATAATGTTTTTTTCTTTCAAACATTTTACAAATCTTTTAAAAATAATAAATATACTTATCAAATAAGCACTACCAAAAATTATGCCAAATTTATATATCGAAGTTATAATAGAACTATCTACAAAATTTTTCTCTAAATCAAATCCTCCTATATTTTTTTTGGTAACAAGCATTACAGAACCTAATCCATACCCTAAAATAGGGTGATTTGTAATAACCATTTCTATATTATAGAAATAAGAAAACAATCTTGTTGCTAAAGACCCTTCTTCTAAAGAGATTCTTTTTCCTAAGAAAATTATGGCCATAATAAATACAAATATAAACACCACAGATATAGCTAAAACCCTAATCCCTTTTGAAAAATTTAGTAAAATAATATTTTTTACATATAAATAAAAATTTGCGAATAAAAATATAATAAAAGCCCTTCGTAAAGAAGTTATAATATAAATGAAATTTTGCAAAATTAGAGGGAAAAGCCAATAGGATTTTATTAATTTCTCTTTTTTAAATATAATAACTACAGTAGTCAAGATAAATATAGATATTTCATTTCCATAAGATAGTCTATCTAATCCTAAAGATAGAACCTCATCGCGATATAAATATAAAAATGTTTTAAATAAATAACTATATAAAATCATAATAAAATAAAGTACAGAAACAATGATATATACTTTTATGGAAAGTAAAACCTCTTTTAAAGTTATGTATTTATGTATCATAAAAAAGAATATTGTGGTTACTATTATATAAAATGGAATTCTTATGTCTTTTAATAAATATAAAATAGAGTTTCCATTTATAAAAGCTGTTAATATACCTAATATAACTATAGTAAATACTAATAATATCTGTCTATTAAGTACTAATTTATATTTTACAGCTAAATTTAATATTATATAACTAAAAGCAAAAAAAGATAAAAAGTCTTCATAATATAAGTATTTTCCTTTAATATTTATACCAAATTCATACCAATGTGGTATTAAAATTCCTATAGGATATAAAAATATGGCTACAAATATAGCTATGTCTTTAAGAAAAAATTGCTTTTTCAAAACTTTCCTCAATAAGAGGTATGCTATCATTAATATAAGATGAGTATAAATCTATATAGTCTTTCCCTTTTTTATACCATTCATTAAAAGATTTATCTAAGAATTGATTTATATTACCTTCTGTATAAAGAAATTTAGATAAGTATAAATCTTTCATAAGTCCATTTACTTTTAAATCATAAGGTATAGCTATTATCTTTTTCCCTAAAATAGAAGCTATAACTATAGAATGAAATCTTACTCCTATTATATATTCGTAATTGTTTATTATCTCAAAAATTTTGTTTAAACCAATTTTTATTGGTGTTTGTAAAATTTGATTATTTAAATTAAACATATTTTGCAACTTTTTACAAAAGTCTATATCTTCGCGTAAATCTAAAGCCCAAAAATCAAATTCTATTTTATTTTTTAATAAATACTCTATCAAATCCTTATAGAGATTATTAAAATTTTTCCACCTTCTAGGAGCAATTAAGACCTTTGAAAATTTTTGTAGTTTATTGATTTTTAAAACTTTTTTTAAATAAAATACAGGGTCTATAATTTTATCTACATATATACCTTTAACAAGTTTTTGTGCTGAAATAATTGATAAACTGTCCCTAAAACTATTATAAGAACTGTTTGCTAATATATATCTTACTAATTTCCTCCCTAATAAATTATAGCTTTTTTGCAAACTTACACCAAACAATGAATAAGGAATATTATTATTATTTAAATAACTTACTCTACTATACCATCCAATTAAATGAAACATTCTATAATCATAGAAAAGTCCTCCTGCTCCCAATATAATTTTGTTAAAATTTTTAAATAAATTTTTGTTTGTTTTTAAATAACTAATATTTTTTAGCTTATTAAATAAATCTGGTAATTTGTTGTACTCAATCCAGTTTATATCAGGAAAGTTTTTCATAGATTCTATTTTGTTAAAAGAAAAAAAATATATATCTTCTTTATTTAATCCTATATTATTAGCTAACATATAATTAACTAAAGCTATCAATTCATCTCCTAAGTTGTTTCCACCAAAACCGCCCATAAATCCAATCATTTGGTTATTTTAATCCTCCATATATATAACATACTAATCATAGCAAAAAAATTGGATATTAATATTATATCTAATATATCTTCAAAGGATATCTCATTTCTTTTAGCAAAGAATAACACTAATTCTGTAATAATTCCTAATAGTATAGATATTAATCTATATATATGCATATCCTTTGCAGACAAAAATGTACCTATACATAATAAAATAGATTTAAAGAAAAAAATTAAAACTTCTTTTGGTTTTGCATTATCTATACTACCATAAACATCTCCAAAGAACTTACTAAAATCAAAATTATAAAATATGATAGAGTAAATAAAAAAAAGTAAAACTATGGAAAAAAAATAAAAATAAGATGAATTTTTATTAGATTTTAATAATAAAGGATAAAAATAGGCTGTAATTATCTCATTTAACATAAGAAAAAGTAAAGTTAGTCTAAAAAATAGTTGCTGAGAAGATATTATATTAGAAGGTAAACCAAAATAATACACAAGAAAAGAATCTAAATAGAGAAATATATTACCTATTAATGATAAAAGAAATAATACAGATGCATTTTTTCTTAAGAATTTTAAAATCTCTTTAATAAGCAGGTTTATATCTACGTTAAACTTTGGTTTTTTTATTGAATAGTAAAAGAGATTTTTAAACTCTTTTATAGCTAATATTAAACCAAAGGTACGTGATAAAAATAAAGATAAGGCATACAAAACTATTTCTTCAATTTTGAAAATTAAAAGAGGTAAAATAAAAATCATTGTTGACAAGAATAAATAAAAGTTTAGTTTAGCTTCTATATGAAAAAATTCTTTTCTTCTAAAAGAATAACTAAAAAAGCTAAAATTGCTAAATAAAAAAGAGCTTACTACAAATAAAAATAAAGAGCTAAACTCAATGTTTTTAAACAATAGAAAAATTATTATTAAAAAGATTACTAACGTAATTGCATTTATTAAGTTTTTAAAAAAGAAGGCTTTTAAAATATTAGGAAATCTATTATGAACACTTTCTTTTACTACATAAAGGTATAACCCTAAATCAAAAACAATAAATAAGAAATTAGATAGTAAAAAATAAAAAGAAATTTGGCTAAAAAATTCAAATGATAAAAATTTTGCTATAAAGAAAAATAAAAAGGAACTGAAAAAAAATTTTAGCAAATAAGAAACTAATAAGTAAAACAAAAGACCCTCCTCTTATAGAAGGGTCTTTTTTTAAAACTTATAAATTAATATCTCCAATTTACATCATTTTGGTTTGTATAAATTGGCATGTTCCTTGAGCCAACTTCTCCTTCAACTTTTTGAGAGCAAGAAATATAAACAGAATTATTATCTGCAGTTACAGTTAATCTTAAAGAATATCTTCTGTTTTCTCCTAAGGAAGATATATCTGCACTTCCTTCTAATACTCCATTTACATAAAGTTTAATTTTATCGCCATTTATTACAAGTATACCACTTTCTTTTCCATCTAAAGAACCTAAGTTTAAGTTAGTTGGTAAAGACCCAATAGTAGATATACCTTCAGCAGTTAAAACATCAACATAAATATCTGCAGGAGAAGATGCGTTGTTATTTATGATGCAAGAAGCACCTATTACCCCGTTCATACCATAAGGAATTATTGCTTGATATCCACCTATTCTCCAAGTTATGAATTCATTATCAGAAGCAGTTACTGCATCATATCCTTCATCAAAACTTAAAGTAGCACTTATAGGAATAGTTTGTTGATTTAAAATATTTTGGCCATCTACTCCAAGATACACATCCTCTGTTAAAGAGTGGCCATGGTCTGGAAGCTTATTCCCTGGGATAGATGCAGTATGAGTATTAGGATCAAATAGTTTATCATTACCACCATCATTTCCTGATTGGTCGCCAGTATTATTAGTATCATCCCAATCTATAAACACTCTATTGCCTCCATAATCCCAAGCGCTTCTGTCTGTTGAATTATCTCCCAATGTAACTTCCAAAGTATCATTCGCATCAAGAGTAATATAATCTTCTACAGAACTATCACTATCATTATATATTGTTATTCTTCCAGATGATGCAAGCTCATCAGTATCTTCGTTTGAAATTAAAATATCATTAGCATTACCTTCTTCTACAAATTTCTTTCTGGCAGAAGCTGCAGAAACATCAATAGTAGAATTACCTTTGTCAAATGAAATTGCAAACTGCTTTTCCCATGTAATTATATTTATAGGGTCTGCTTCTGCTAAATCTAAAGCTGTACCCCCCACATCTTCAGCAAGGTCAACAGATATTGAAACATTAGAAGAAGCATTAATATTATCATCTAATCTTATAGTGATATTATCGCCTGTTTGATATGTATTTCCACTTGTATCATTATTTGCTGATAAAATATAAATAGTGTTATTATCTACTGTTACTCCTGGAGGTTTTGCTATACGAAGTGTCACATAATCTTCTCCATTTCCACCTCCAACAATATTTCCAAGCTCAAAACATTCACTCTTATAACCAGCATCACCTGCATTATCACCATCAAGTTCCCTATCATTAATACTTTCACAAACAATAAGATAGTAGTTTTGGTCAGCAAAAGTTGCATTCGTCAAACGAAATCTTACTTTATCCCCTTCATTGAGCGTAATACCAGCTTTGTAGAGTATTGTTCTACCTATAGTATTTCCCAATGGCGTATTTGTACTAGGATCTAAATCATAATTTTGGCCACCTAATGCGGGAGCTGCTTCTGCTGCAACGGTAATAGCATCTTCATATGTTGTATAATCTCCATCTTCATCCAACATTAATTCTCCTGCAACTGAAGAACTAAAAGTTATACCTACAATAGAGGCACCAAAAATAGCTGTTTTTAAAAACTTCTTCATGTTAAACCCTCCTTTTTATTAAATTAAAATTCTTATTCTTTACTGTATATCTTTTTTACTATGTTGTCAAGTTCATTATTATTATTTATTATATAGGGCGTTATAAGAATTATCAACTCTGTTTTGCTTTTTCCTTTAGAATCTACACTAAATAAATTACCTATCAATGGTAAATTTCCAAGAAATGGAATTTTTGAGCGACTTTTACTTGTATTCTTACTTATAAGTCCACCAAGTAAAACTGTTTGTCCTGATTTTATATTTAGTATAGTGTTTATACTTCTATTTAGTATTAATGGAGAATCTATGTTTGAAACACTGTTTGTTTGGGCTTCACTTAATTCTTGAGATATTTCAATATTTAGATTATCATCTGAAGTTATTGTAGGTTTTACAGAAAGTAAAACTCCTGTGTTTCTATATTGAACATTTCTTAATATGCTTGGTTGTCCTGTTGTATTTGTTATATCTGTTGCAGTTGTTTCACTTAAAACTACTGGCACTTCTGTTCCTACTCTTATTGTTGCTTCTTTTCCATCAAGCACAACTATGTGAGGAGTAGAAACTATATTTATAAGATTTTTCTTTGCAAATGCATTAAATAGCATACTAAGCTTTCCACTTGTTTCTATTAAAGAGTAATTAAAGCCTGCTCCCCCTATTCCAAGTCCTCCAAGGGTTTTTAATTCTCCTATAAAACTACTATCAGAATGTTTTAAAAACCATTCAAACCCAAACTGCAATTGGTCTGTAAGTGTTATCTCTGCTATTGTTACTTCTACTAATACTTGTTTTGGCTGTGTATCAAGTTTTTCAAGTATTCGTTTTATTTTTTTATACTCTGATGGATATGCCATAACCACTATGCTGTTTCTTTCTTCATCTACAGATATATTAAGGTTTTTATTTCCTATTTTACTTGTTTGTTTTTTTGTTTTGGTTTTCTGTGCTGGTATGTTTATGTGTGCTGACTGCAATACTTTCTGTAATACCTTTGCAAGTTCATCTGCTGAGCGATTTTTAGGTTTGTATATAAATAATTGTGGTTCTTCTGCAAAGGCATCTATTGTGTCTATCTGGTTTTTCCAGTATATAGCAGTATCTATCCATTCTTTTTTAGGAGATATAAGTAAAAGAGAGTTATTTCTTTTTAAAGGTATTATTGTTAACGAGTTTTCCTTTGATTTATCTGATATTGGTATTCCTATTGGTTTTAACACCTTTTCCAGTTCTTTAGCAATTTCTTCAGAGGTTAGATATTCTACATCTGCTATATAAATGTGTTTTTTTGAAAAGTATGGTCTATCAAAAACTTTTATCAGTTTTTCTATTTTTAGTAAATTTTTTACTTTTCCAGAAACTATTACTGTGCTTCTTCCTATAAAATCTATTAAAACTTCGTTAGAATTTACAAACTGTCTGATTAATCTAGAAAACTGGTTATTACTTATATAAAACAGTGGTATAACCATAGTTATATTTAAATCTGGTGATATATCTGATGGTATGTTTCTTCCTATTATAATATTATCTGAGTATGTAATTTTAGCTCTAACTCTTTTTTTTCTTTTTATGTAAAAAACATTATCTTTATATAAAACTTGGATTTGATAATCTTTAAGAAAATCAATAATAAATTGTAAAAACTTTTTAGGTTCCATTTTTGATGTCATATTAAGGGTTATATTTTTTCTAAGATTTTGCACTTCTGGAGAAATTATGTAGTTTAAGTTTAGTAATTGACCAAAAACTAAATTTATAAAATCGTATATAGGCATATCCTCTACAGATATTTGTATCTCTTCTTTTGGAAATTTTATTTTTTCGTCAGTCTTTGTTTTTGGTAAAAATGTTGATATAGAAATATTTTCTGTTTCTATAAACTGTGGAACTTTTAATAATTTTGCTTTTTTAGTTTCTGTTTTTTTTGTTTTTATAGTTTTGTTGATAGTTTTTTTGGTGGTTATTCTACTTTTTCTCTTTGAAACAGGAACTATTTTTGGTTTTAATTGGGATTTAAAGAAGTATTTATTTATATTTGCATCTTTTTTACTTCCACAAGAAGATAATATTATTACTAAACTTAATAATAAAACACCAAACAGTGTATATCTTTTCATTTTATTTCCTCTTTTTTCTTTTTATATTTTTTTATATCTACAGAAAGAATTTCTAAAGTTATGATTTGCTTTTGTTTACAGTTTGATATATTTTCCAATACTACATTGTTGTTTGTAATTTTTTTCAAAATTAAAAATTTATCAATTTTTTCTCCTTCTTTGACTAAAAATACTTTTTTGTTTTTTTTAGATTTATCATAAAATATTGCATATTTTTTATTTTCTTTTTCTGTTATACCGAAAAATTTTAAATTCTTTCCTGTAGATAGCTCTATTGTGTATATTTTACCTCTTTTTTTAAAAAAGTAAGTTATACACTTATTTTCAAACTGTTTTATCTTTTTGTTTAAAATGGCTATGTTCTTAACATACTTTAAATCCCAAATTTTTGGCTCACCTATTACTGAACTTTGTATTTTTTCTGCTTTTAAAGTTGGTATTTCAGGTATATTTATATTGATTTTTTGTTTTTCAGGTTTGCTATAACTAATAATATCCAAATATAGGTAATATATATACATTAGTATAAATACCGTTAATAAAATATTAAACATAACTTTTTTCAATTTTTTTTCTCCAACTTATAACCTGCTATTGTGAAGGATAAGACTAACTTTTCTTTTCTAAATTTTCCTATTGTAAGGGTATCTATTTTAAGGAATTTATCATAAGAGTATAACTGGTCAAAAAATAAAGTCAGTTGCTGTGGATAAGCTCTTATTGTAAAGGAAACTGGAAGTTTTTTGTATTTTCCTTTTGATACAGGCTCTCCCCAGTTTGAAACAACCACTTCCACTCCTGTTTTTTTTGCAATCTCTTTTGTAAATCCTTGTATTTTTCCCAAAGCTATACTATCATTTATTTTTGCTGAAAACATTTTTTTTTTCATTTGTTTTTGCTATTTTGAGTTTTTCTTTGATTTGTTTAAGTATCTTTTCTTTATATTTTAATAATTGATTGTTTTGATATATTTTTACATTTATAAGCATTAACTGGTTTGAAAGCTGTTTTACCTTTTGTTCTAAATCTGTAGTATAACCTACATACAAAGTAATGGAAATCAAAAGCATCAAAAAGTGTTTATTCATCTTTTTTCCTTAAGATATATTTCCATATTTATAATCTCATAATTATCTTTATGTCTATCTTTTACAGAAGATATTATCTTGACTTCTTTAAATACACCAGTTTTTAATAAATCATTTACTAAACTTGTGTCTCCTGCTTTTAGCCCTGCCCATAGTGTAATAACATTTTCATTAAATTCTAAACTGTTTATATATCCATTTTTACTGCTGATTACTTTTGCTATTTCATTTAATACGTAGTATATAGACGGATATTTTTTTTCTGTTTTTAAAAATGTTTCCCAAAACTGTTTTTTTTCTTCAAGTAAGTATAAGAGTTTTTTCGTATCTTTAGTTTGTTCTTTAAGCTTGTTTAAATAATCTGTTTTTTCCTTTATTTTTTCTTCTAAATGCTGGCTCATTAAAAAGAAAAATATAGTTTGCAATATGACAAATATGGAGATTGGTAGTGATATTGTTTTTAATGTAGATTTATATAATTCTTCTTTTTTAAAAGAAAAATTTGAAAATAAAAGTATATCGGTAAATGAGAGGTTTAATTTTGAAATTGGAATATCTATTTTTTCTGGATTTTTTAGCGAGTATTCTTTTGTTAAAAAAAGTATTTTTTGGTTTAAATTGCTATTTTTGACTATTATTTGAGATAATAGTAAGTTGTTTTTTATAACTGATAGTATATAGGTATCTTTTGTTTTTTCTGTTATTCCAATAGCTTCTTTTTTTGTTTTTAAGCTTTTATAAATTAAATATCCTTCAGGGATATAAACTTTATTTTTGTTAGATAATTTATTTTTAGTAAACCATATGAATATACTATTTTTCGTTTGTAAATAGATTAAGTCTCCATTTTTAAAGGGAGATAAATGTTTATAATTTAAAAATATGGCTTCTTTAGATAGTTTCACATTTTGTGGTTTTTGGACAAAAACAAAATAAGTATCTTCTACAGTAATTATATTAATAAGCTTTCTAAGTAGTCTTGTTAATATCATTCTATATATTTTATCACTGTATAGGGATAATTTTCTGTTGGATTAAAATCTATTACTGCTTCTAATTTTTCTTTTGCTTCTCCTATTTTTGAATTTATCTTTATAATAACAACTCTTGAAGGAAATGTTGAGTGCATATCAAAAGCTAAATCGGCTTTATTACCAGTTATGTTTTGTATATCTGAAAAATTTAAACTACCTTTTCTATCTCTTATTTTTATAATTTGTTTTGCTTTATCTAAAGAGATATTAAACAATATGGATAAACTTTCTACAGTAGCTGTGTTTATATTTAAAAGACCTCCTCTATAAGCAAAGGTTAGTTTATCTTTTATTTTTGCATAATTTTTCATAAAACCTCTTATATTTTTAAGCTCCTCTTTGTCTTGGATTGCTTGACTGTTTCGTGGTGTGTAATTGTACCCTTTTTCTATTTTGTAGTAATAATCTTCTGCACCGTTTATATGTTTTAGTTTATCTTCATCTTTCCAGTCTAAATAGCTATCATAGGCTATATCTGCAAGGTTTTTTTCAGTTTTTATATTGGAGTAAAGCTTTTTTACATAATTTCTTGATAAATTAAATACATTTATTTTACTGCTAGTATCATAAAGTCTTATTGTTGTTGATTTCATTTTAATGGGTTTCCCTGTTAAATATATTTCTTGTGGTAAAAATTTTTGAAAAGATTTATTTTCTACATAGTTTTCTTTAAAAGAGGAAACTGCTATTGTGTATTTTGTAATTTCTAATGCCGATTTTACATCTAGTTTTGCTTGTATTTTATCCAAAAACGATTTTGATTGCCAAACTATTTCTTTTGACAGTTTTATAGTGTATGCTGTTAAGGATAATATTATAAGCGATATAACAAGAACTATTATAAGTGCCGACCCTTTTTCTTTTTTCATACTTTTTTACATTGGATTAAAATAGTAAATATTTAGCTGTTTTTTAAAATAAAAATCTGATTTTGGCTTAAAAATTAATTCCAATTTTCTACCTTTTTTGTTAGTATAACTTATCTTTATCAACTTTGGTATTTTATTTTTTATTTTATCTTGCCAACCATCGGCATAATAAGTTATTTTAAAATTTTGTATATCTTTTAACAAGACAAAACTTTTTGTATTCTTAGGAATTTTTGGATTTTTATAATCTACTTTTGGGGAATAAACAGGGTGTTCTTTTATGTATACTTTGTTTTCTTTAAAATATATATGTTCTATATATAATGTATCTCTTTCGTGGAAAACTGACTTTGTTGTTATATATGTCAATTTGTTATTATCACCGTAGAAAAAAAACTTAAATCTCTTTTGTATATCCTTAGTTTTTACATCTTCTGATAGGAAGAAAAATAGACTACTTATTGAATCTCTTAAATATGATATGTTTATGGTTTCCTGTGTTGAAGGTGTCTTAAGATACTCAATTATATTAAGAGTATATTTTAAGGAATATACAGCTACTCCTATAATAATAGATAAAATGGTTATAGAAATTAAAACCTCTATTAAGGTAAATCCTTTTTCTTTCATTTAAAATTCCGACAACTTATTATATTGGGTTTTAAAAAAATCAAACTTTTTGTTTTCTATCCAAAGCTCTATTTTAAAAAGAATTATTTCAAAACTTCCAGTTTGCATT
>DTZN01000057.1 GCA_012961365.1 Hydrogenothermaceae bacterium | reverse complement strand
ATTAGAAGATATAAAATTATTTAAAGAAGAAATAAATAAAATTTTTGAAAAAAAAATAACAAACCATAAAGAAATTTACTATTTTTTGGAAAGTATAGAAAGTTTTCTAAAAGAAAAAACAAATACTTTAGAAATAAGTACATTTGTTAGAGGAACTATAAGACATATTTTACGTACTTTATATCTTAATATGTTAAAGCTTAACCATCCTTCCTATATAGAACCTGCTTTTGAAGAATCAAAACAAATTTTCCTTAAAGAGTTTAATATAATGATGGATGATATTGAAAAATTTATTAAAAAGTATGAAAAAAATTATAAAAGTTTATATGAAAACAAATTATTATAATAAATACAAGGATTAATTTTGATGAGAAAAAATATTCTTTTTTCAACAACAAGACAATGGAATCCGGGAGATGAATTTATACTTTTAGGGACTATTAATATTTTAAAAGAAGTCTTAGGAGAGTTTAATCCTATTATATATAATAGAAATCCAGAAACTAGGCAAACATTTCAATACTTAAATCCTTTTCGTAAAATTTATATTAACAATAATAAAATATTAGAAATAGTTAATTCTTTTTTAAGAATAGGCTTTTGGGATAACTCTTTTAAGGATACTTCAGATATATCTAATATAGACCTAGTTGTTTTTGCTGGTTCTCCCGAATGGATAGGGGGAAGACTTGATACATTGTATAAGCAAATATTAAAAAATAATATATTAACTATTTACATAGGAATAGGAAGTGGCAATACTTTCAAATATAAAAACTTGAAAAAATTGTATAAAACTGCTTTGGAAAAATCCATATTAATAACAACAAGAGATACCTATACTTACAATGAGCTTAAAACATTAAATCCTTATCTTTTACCATGTCCAGCATTGTTTTCTTCAAAAGAAGAGAAAAAGATAAGTAAAGTAAAAAAGATAGGTTTAATTTATGCTACATATAAATCTGCTCCTTATAATAAAATTAGTAAAAATGCGTATAACTATTTAAAAAAAGTTTATACCAAACTCCTAAAACATTTTGACTGCGAAATTATATGCCATTATATAGATGAGTTAGATGAAGTTTATAAAGATTTTCCAGGAGTAAAAATTTACTACTCTTATGACTCAAAAGATTATATAAATATCTATAAAAACTTTGATATTGTAATAGGCCCAAGAATTCATGGTATAGGAATTTCTGCTTCTATAGGAATTCCGGGAATCCTGATTGGACATGATATAAGAGCAGATACAGGAAAAGGTTTTTTAGCAGACATATTTAATTATGGTGAGGACTATAAATCCATTATTCAGAATATAAATCTTTATATTAACAATATTAGAAAAATAAACAAAAATCTAAGACAATATAAATATAAAGTAAAAGAAATATATATTTCACTATTGAAAAGTAAGCTTACGTATAATGATTAAAAAAAAGATAATTTGTTTTTTTATAAAAATATCTTATGGGATAGTAAATACCTTTTTATTTATATTAAATAAAATGTTATTTCCACGAAAATTATATACTAATGATATAAAAAAAATACTAATTTTTCGTATAGGTTCATTAGGAGATAATATAGTTATTCTTCCT
>DTZN01000056.1 GCA_012961365.1 Hydrogenothermaceae bacterium | reverse complement strand
TAAAAGAAGGAGATAAAGTTCCTATTGATGCTATTGTTGTAGATGGTAAATGTGAGCTTGATAATTCAGCAATAACTGGTGAATCTTTACCTGTTCTGGCAGAAAAAGGAAACAAAATATTTAGTGGGGGAATAGTAAAATCTGGGTATTGCAAAGCAAAAGCTATAACATCTGGTAAAGAAGCAACAATAAATCAAATTATTAACTATATATTAAAAGCTCAAAGTCAAAAACCAAAAATATCTAAACTTGCAGATAAAATTGTTTATTATTTTGTTCCATCTATATTAATTATTTCAATTTTAGTTTTTAATATTTGGTATATCTTTGCTGATAATCTACAAAATGCAATTTTAGCTTCTATATCTGTTTTAATTATAGCTTGTCCTTGTGCTTTAGGGCTTGCAACACCAATTGCTGTTGTTTCTACAGTTGGTAAATCTGCTAAAGATGGAATTTTATTAAAAAACAGTGATGTAATTGAAATTATTAACAAAATCAAATATGTTGTTTTTGATAAAACTGGAACAATAACAGAAGGTAAATTAAAAGTTAGCAGTTCTAAGTTAGATAAGAATGTTTTACCTATTGTTAAAGAAATTGTGTCTAAAAGTTCCCATCCTGTATCAAAGGCAATTTTAGAATTCCTAGAAAATACAAGCCAAACAAATTTAGTAGAAAATTTTAAAATTGAAACAGGCAAAGGTATTGTAGCATCTATTTCCAATAATAGAAAAGTGTTGTTAGGAAATGAAAAATTACTAAAAGACTACAATTTAGAATTAACAGAAAATTTAAAGAATAATAAAGAAAAATTATCAAAAGAAGGAAAATTAGTAGTATTTTTAGCTATTGATAATAAAGTTGATGGCTATTTTGTTCTTGAAGATAAGATAAAAAATGATGCAAAAAAACTTATAAACTGGTTAAAAAACAATGGATTTAAAGTAGGTATTGTTTCAGGAGACACTAAAAATGCAGTTGAGTTTGTTAAAAATAATTTAAATTTAGATTTTGCTTATGGTGAAATTTTACCTAAAGAGAAAGGAGAAGTTATAAAAGAATTACAAAAAAATGGAGGTGTTATGTTTATAGGAGATGGGATTAACGATGCTGTAGCTATAAAACTAGCAGATGTTGGAGTAGCAGTATATAAAGGAACTGATTTAGCAAAAGAAGCAGGAGATGTTGTTTTACTAATCGATAAGTTATCTTTAGTAAAAGAGCTAATCCTTCTTCTTAAGTTTTCAAATAAAGTTGTAAAACAAAATTTACTCTGGGCTTATCTATACAATGTAATAGGCATACCTATCGCAGGAGGAGCTTTGTATCCATTCTTTGGAATATTACTAAAACCAATTTTTGCAGGTCTTGCAATGGCTTTTAGTTCTATATCTGTAGTTTTAAATGCCATTAGGATACATATAAAAGACTTTAAGTGATAACTTTAGGTATTTAATTTTACTTTAAAACACCCTCAATTTCCCTTTGTTTTACTCTAGGGTCTAATTTTGCAAGTAAAATATCTGCAATTAAATTTCCTATAATAAGCATAATAGCCCCTATATAAAGCCCTCCCATCACTAAATATAAATCTTGAGACAATACTGCATCAAGCATTAACATTCCCATTCCAGGCCAATTTACTATAATCTCAACTAAAGCAGCTCCAGAAAGTAAAGAAGCTATTTCAAATCCAAGTAATGTAATAAAAGGATTTAATGCATTTTTTAAAGCATGCTTTATTACAATCTGCCTTTCTGGAAGTCCTTTAGCTCTAGCAAATAGTGTATACTCAGCATTTAAAGACTCTATCATTGTGCTTCTGACTAATCTGACTAATCCTGCTAATGAACCAATAGCTAAAACAAAAGCAGGTAAAGACACATGCCACAGTCTATCCAAAATTTTTTTAAATAAATTAAGTTCATCATAATTGGGACTTGTAGCACCACCTGTAGGGAAAATTCCTGTTTTTACTGCGAAAAAAAGCATTAAAAATGCTAAAAAGAAATTAGGAATAGACATAAATGTAAAAGAAAAAAGTTGGATAAATTTATCTATAATGCTTGATGGTTTTAAAGCTGAAAGTATTCCAAGAGGAATAGCTAATCCCCATGCTAAAATTGCAGAAGTTATAGACAAAAATAAAGTATTTCCTATTCTTTCTTTAATAATATCCCAAACAGGAGTATGATAACTAAAAGAATACCCTAAATCGAATTTAAGTGCATTTACTAACCATTTTAAATATTGAACTACTAAAGGTTGGTCTAAGCCGTAAGCTTGTTTTAATTTTTCTAGCGTTTCTTTGGATATTTGAGGGTTCATTTTTAGTTTATCAAGATAATCTCCTGGAGCAAGTTGAATAATAACAAAAGATAAGAAAGTTATACCTATAACAAGAGGAACCATCTGCAAAAGCCTTTTTAATATATAGATAAACAATTTTAATTAAAAATCCTTTTAATTAGTTTTCTGTAGCTTTTTCGTATTCTAAATTATTTTATAATAGTTGAAAACAAATATTCTATAAGAGGTAATAGCCTTGAGCAAAAAAATGTGGAGAACAGCTATAAGCACACATATTGGAACTAAAGCTCTCGTTAGAGGATATGAATTAGAAGAACTTATTGGAAACTTAACATTTACAGAAGCAATTTATCTTGTTTTAAAAGGAGAACTTCCTACAGAAAAAGAAAGAAAAATGCTTGATGTAATGTTTGTTGCAACTATCGAGCATTCGATAGCTCCTCCATCTATAATTGCTGCAAGAGCAGTAATAAGCGGAGGAAATTCCTTAAATGTAGGAGTTGGAGCAGGTATTCTTGCTTTTGGGTCAGCTCATGGGGGAGCATTAGAAGATATAATGAAATTGCTTCAGGAAAATATAGATAAAACTGCAGATAAAATAGTTAAAGAATATTTATCCCAAGGAAAAAGAATTCCCGGATTTGGACATAGATTTTTTAAAGATTTTGACCCAAGGGCTAAAAAAATATTATCTTTTGCAAAAGAACTTGGATTTTACGGTAAATATTGTAAATTAGCAGAAGATATGGACAGGGATCCACTGTCTTATAATGCATTAATAACGCGGACGATTGCCATTGCCTATGCCTTAAAGGGGATCACAGAGGAAGCTGAACATGTGGGAGTGTTTTTACCTAATTCCACTAGCTCCGTAAAAATTGATCCCATATCTTATTTTTCCTAACCTTATTATATATATCTTTTGTTTATTAACCCCCTCAATCTTGACAGTGCCACGAAAATGAATGGGAATGTCTTTGGATGGACACCTAGATGCTT
>DTZN01000055.1 GCA_012961365.1 Hydrogenothermaceae bacterium | reverse complement strand
TACGAACTTATTCATTCAACCATTTTTATAATTTCATTTGTTAGAGTAGATAAAAATCAAATGTAACAGCTCAAAACAAAAATTAAGAAATATAAGGAGTTAATAGGTGTGGCTATACTTACGGGTGCCATAGATAATATTGTTGAAACAATTAATCATTTTGCCCATAGTTTAGGTGTTAAAACAGTAGCCGAATTTGTTCACAATGAGGAAGTTTTTAACGTTGTAAAAGAAATAGGAATAGACTATTCACAAGGATTTTACCTTGGAAAGCCTTCCCCAGAAATTAAATCCTAAGTTGTATATTCTGCATTTATTTCTACATATTTGTAAGTTAAATCGCATGTGTAATAAGTCCACTGGGCATCCCCTCTGCCAAGATAAAGGTCTATTTTCACTTCTTTATTGTTCTTCAAATATTTAACAGCTTTCTCTCTATCGAAGTTCTTAGGTTCACCTGCATAAAGTAGAAAATCGCCTAAATAAAGCTTAACCTTATTAAAATCTATATCTAAATGTAATTGTCCTACAGCAGATAAAATTCTTCCCCAGTTTGGGTCATTTCCAAACATTGCAGTTTTAAAAAGATTAGATAACGCTATAGCTTCAGCTATTTTTTTAGCTTCTTCTTTATCAAAGGCTTCATAAATGTTTATTTCAATTAATTTTGTTGCTCCCTCTCCATCTTTAACAATCATTTTTGCAAGTTGTGTTGCCACTTCTAAAAGTTTTCTAGCAAAATAAGTTCTATTTTCATTTGTTATCTTAACTTCAGACTCTCCAGTTGCTACAACTAGAAAACTATCGTTTGTGCTTTCACAACCATCAACATCAATTGAGTTAAAACTTCTATCTGCGACAATTTTTGTGGTTTTATCTAAAAGATGTTTATCTATTTTTACATCTGTAAATATGTAAGCAAGCATAGTTGCCATATTAGGATGTATCATCCCTGCTCCTTTGGCTATACCTTTTATAGTAAAAGTTTTCCCATTAATTTCTCCTGTAGTTTCGTAGTATTTTGGAAAACTATCTGTGGTCATAATGGCTTTAGCAGATTTTTCTAGCTCAAAAGGTTTTAAATTACTACAAGCTTCATTTATACCATTTTCAACTTTATCCATAGGAAGCTGAACACCGATTACTCCTGTTGAAAATACCATTACTTCTTGGGCATTTATATCTAAATTTTCAGCAACAATTTCAGCCATAGTTTCAGCATTTCTTAATCCTTCTTCTCCTGTTGCAGCATTTGCATTTCCACTATTTACAATAATTGCAGAAATTTCTTCTTGCATAGAAGCAATTAGTCTATCGTAAATCACAGGTGCAGCAGCCAAAGAGTTTTGAGTTAAAACGACAGAATAAACAGAAGGTTTAAACTTTAAAACTAAAATATCATAATCTCCAGATGGTTTTATTCCGGCCTTGGCTATTCCCATTTTTATATCCATGTTATTACTCCTTTTTTTCATTAATTTTCCCTACTTAGAATTTTTATCATTTCTTCTAAAGGTTCTGGAAGATTTTTTAAAGATATATCTATAATTTTTCCGGTTCTTGGATGATTGAATGTTAATCTATAAGCAACCAATGCATGATAATCTAGCTTATCTGAAATTTCTTTTGCAACTTCAAATTTTAATTGGCTTTTTTTAAAGCCATAAACTTTATCATTTAAAAGTGGATGTCCTAGTTCTGAAAAATGAACTCTTATTTGGTGAGTTCTTCCTGTATGAAGTTTTATATCTACTAAAGTTAAATTATGTTTTTCCCATCTTTTTTCTACCCAATACTCAGTTAAAGCATTTCTAGCATTTGTTGAAACTGTTCCCATTTTTTGTCTGTTATAAATAGACCTTCCTATTGGAAAATCTATAAACCCATGTTCTTTTCTTACTAAACCAACGACTATTGCTTTATATTTTTTATCTACTTTTCTTTCTTGAAAGAGTTTTTGAAGCTCTTTATGGGCAAATTCTGATTTTGCAACTACCATGAGACCTGCTGTTTCTTTGTCAAGTCTGTGGACAATCCCTGCCCTTTCTTTTCCTTGGAACTGAGAAACATTTTTAAAATGGTAAAGTAAAGCATTAACTAAAGTTCCAGAAGTATGTCCCGGTGAAGGATGAACTACCATATGTGGTGGTTTATAAATTACTGCTAAATCATTATCTTCAAAAAAAACTTTCAAAGGAATGTTTTCAGGAGTAACTTCTAAAGGCTTTTGTGGTGGAATAATAATAGTTATTTTTTGTCCTGATTTTACTTTTAAAGAAGGCTTTTTTAATTTTTTTTCTTTTTCTAAAACATTACCTTCTTTTATTAACCTTTGGTAATAAGACCTTGAATATTCAGGATAAACAAATGCTAAAAACTGGTCTAATCTTTTCCCTTCAAATTCTTTATCTACTTCAAATTCAAGAATTTCACTTTCTTGCATCTTCTATTATTTTTACTCCTGATGAAGTTCCTATTTTATCTGCTCCTGCTTCTAAAAATTTTAACGCAGTTTCAAAATCTCTAATTCCACCAGCAGCTTTTATTTTAATTTTTCCATTTGAAAGCTCTTTAAATAATTTTATATCTTCTAATTTTGCTCCAGAAGGTGCAAAACCTGTTGAAGTTTTTATATACTCTGCACCACTTTGTATAACTATTTCAATGGCTTTTCTTTTTTCTTCATCTGTCAAATAGGCAGTTTCAACTATAATTTTGTGAGTTATTCCTTGTGTATAGGATATAAGTGTTTTTAGTTCTTCTAATACATACTCATATTGCCCACTTTTAAACAAAGAAATATTCCATACAATATCAATTTCATCTGCTCCGTCATTATAACTTTCCATAGCTTCTATAAGCTTTGTTTTTATTTTGTTATACCCATTAGGAAACCCAATAACTGTTATAATTTTTATATCTGTATATTTTGTTAGTTTTTTTGCATATGAAACATAGCAAGGGGGAATACAAACTCCATAAAATCCATATTTTATAGCTTCATTTACAGTTTTTTTTATATCTTCTTTACTAGCATTAGGTTTTAAATTAGTATGTTCAATTTTTTTTCTTAAATACAAATCCATACCATAAATCCTCTAATTTATTAGGGTCTTCTGGTTTAGATGTTTCCTCAACTAAAATTAAATTATTTTTTCCTGCCATATTTAGCAGTTCCTCTTTTTCTTTGTCTTTAAATATTCCTGAAATTATTAAATATTTGTTAAATCTATTTACTAAATGATTAAAAACCTTTCCAAATACATCTATTTGTATATTTGCTAGAACTATATCAAAGTTCTCATTAATTTCATCTACAGATGCTTTTTTACATTCTATTTCTACTTCATTTTCCCAAGCATTTGTCTTACATTCTTCAATAGCCTCACCTTGAATATCTACAGCTAAAACTCTTGAAGCTCCAAGCTTTTTTGAAGCTATTGATAAAATACCAGAACCACAACCAGCATCTAAAACAGTATCTCCTTTCAAGATATATCTAGGTATCAAAGAAAGCATAATTTGTGTCGTTGCATGATATCCTGTTCCAAATGCCATTCCTATCTTCAGTTTTATTGGAATAAGCTTATTTCTTTCATAAATTTCCCATTCTGGAATTAGAATAAATGGAGGAATTTCTATTGGCTTTATTCCTTCTTTCCAGAATTCTTCCCAATTTTTTTCTTCAATTTCTTCTTCTAAAATTAATTTACCATTTCCTAAATCTTCAAAAATTTCATCAATTGCTTCTTTTATAGTTTCAAGTTCTTTGTCTTCAGCATATATAACGAAAACTGTTTCGTTATCATCTTTATTTAAAATCTCAACTCCATATCCATTTAGCTCAACAAGAAAAATTTCAAAAAGCTTACTAGGTATGGAATAAACTAATTTTTTCATAATCTAACCTCTATATTTTCTTATACCTTGCTCCATTTGGACTTAATATACTCTCAATTAAATTTATCTCTATTTTACTTATTTGCACAAATATTTTGTCTTCAAAAAGTTTAACTTTTTTATAAAACTTTTTTACATTAACCTCTTTAGGTCTTTTTATTGTAATATGAGGGATAAATTTTTTCTTATCTTCCTCAAAACCTAAATTTTTTAATCTAGATTGAATATAATAATAAATATCCTCTAAGACTCCAGACTTATCGTTTACCCTTAAAAATACAACCTTAGGAGTATAAATAGAAGGAAAAGCTCCAATTCCTTTGACTTCGAAATTACATTCTATATTTTTATTTAGATATTTATTTATTGCGTTTTTTATAGATGAAATTCTATCTACTTCAATATTACCTAAAAATTTATAGGTTATATGCAAATTTTCAAAAGGTGTCCATTTTCCTTTTATACTGTTTCCTAATTCTTTCCTTACTTTTGAATATTCATTTTTTAATGTATCTGTATTAATAAAACTTCCTATGAATAACCTTTTTTTTCTCATATTTTTACCTTGTTTTTAGGATTAACTTTTAATTAGTTTAAACTAAATTTAGAGGGTAGGTAAAAATGGAAGATAAAACAAGATTAACGGATGGGCAAGTAAACGAGTATTTAAAAGAATTAAAAGGTTGGCAAAGGGAATTTAAATGTATTACAAAAAGATACTACCTGGAAGATTGGGGACAAATTACTGAATTTATAAAACATATAGGGAAAGTAATTGAAGAAACAAATCATCATCCAGATATTATATTCCACACATCAACAAAAACCATAACGATATCAACAACTACCCACAGTGAAGGGGGACTTACAAAAGCAGATATAGAACTTGCCCAAAAACTTGAAGAATTCTTTAGGCGATGAATTGAAAACTTAACAAAAGCTATATAGAATTATTCTAATCAGGTAAAAATTTGAGGTAATAATGGAAAAAATTTTAGAAAAATTAGACCACATATGTGAAGAATTTAACTTTGAAAAATTATACAGAGAAGATACAAAAGAACTATGGATAACAGGATATAAAGAAGATACAAAATTTGATTTGTATATAAGACCTCAAAAAGATGGAAATATAAAACTTGTTTTTGAAATTCCCCAAGAAAGAAAAGTTTGTCTATTTTTAAATGAAGAGGATACTGTAAAAAGAATAGATAAAATCTTTTACGAAAATTACTACTTCCCAGAGAAAATAGAAAAGGAAGAAATAACAGAAGGAATGCAAAGTTATGCTACAAACTAAGAAGGTGATGCTAAATGTATTCAAAGGAGCAAGAAACAAAACTAATAGAATTATCTAAAGAGCTTTTAAAGCTAGATGTTTCACAAATTAAAACGGAAGAAGAAGCAAAAGAAATAATAGAAAAATTAAGAGAAGTAATACGATACCACGATTGGCGATACTATGTCCTAGCAGACCCTGTAATGTCTGATTATGAGTACGACAAACTTTTTCATAAATTAAAAGAGCTAGAAGCAAAATTTCCAAGTCTAATTACACAAGAATCACCAACCCAGAGGGTTGCAAATGAGTTAATAAAAGAATTTCCAAAAGTTCAGCATTTAGCACCTATGCTTTCTTTAGATAATTCCTATAACGAAGAAGATTTGAGAGAATTTGACAGAAGAGTTAGAGAGCTAACAGGACTAGATATTGTTGAATACTCCGTAGAGCCAAAGTTTGACGGTGCAGGTATATCTTTAGTATATGAAAATGATATTCTCGTTAGAGGAGCTACAAGAGGAGATGGACAAGTTGGAGATGATATTACGCTAAATTTAAGAACAATTAAGAGTATTCCCCTTATTGCAAGTTTTTCCAAATATGGAATACATAAAATAGAAATTAGAGGGGAAGTATTAATAAGAAAAGATGTATTTAAAAAATTAAATGAAGAAAGACTTGAAGAAGGACTTCCACCATTTGCAAATCCAAGGAATGCAGCAGCTGGAACACTTAGATTACAAGACTCAAAAGAAGTTGCAAAAAGAGGATTAGAAGCTTTTGTTTATCAAATTACATATGCAGTTGATAAAGAAGGAAATAATTTGCTAGGAACAAAAATAAAAAAACATAATGAATCAATAAAAATTCTATTTGAACTTGGGTTTAAATCTCCTTATAAAGAAATAAAAGTATGTAAAGGGATAAATGAAGTTATTGAATACTGCAATTTGTGGCAAGAAAAAAGAGATGATTATCCCTATGAGATAGATGGAATGGTAGTTAAAGTAAATGATATATCCCTTTATGATATTCTTGGAACGACTTCTCACCATCCAAGATGGGCTATAGCTTACAAATTTAAAGCTAGACAAGCAACAACAAGAATAATAAAAGTTATTTTTCAGGTTGGGAGAACTGGGGCAATAACTCCAGTTGCAAAACTTGAACCTGTAGAAATAGGAGGAGTTATTGTTTCATCAGTTTCTCTTATAAATGAAGATTTTATAAAAGAAAAAGACATAAGAGTTGGAGATTTGGTTTTAGTAGAAAGAGCTGGAGATGTTATACCTTATGTAGTTAAGGTAATAAAAGAAGCAAGAACTGGAGTAGAAAAACCAATTGAGTTTCCTAAAAACTGTCCTTCTTGTGGTTCTCCGATAGTAAAACCAGTAGGAGAAGCGGTTTATAGATGTGTAAATATAAACTGCCCTGCACAGGTAGTTGAAAGAATTAATCATTTTGCATCAAAAGATGCTATGGATATAAGAGGGCTTGGAGAAGCTACTGTAAAAAGATTTTATAAACTTGGAATATTAAAATCTATTCCAGATATATATAGATTACCTTTTGACAAAATTAAAAACCTTGAAGGTTTTGGAGAGAAATCTGTAGAAAATTTAAAAAAAGCTATAGAAGAATCTAAAAACAGGCCAATTTATAGGTTAATTTATGGATTAAGTATTAGATATGTAGGTCTTACCACTGCTAAAACTCTTGCTAAAGAAATAAAATGTGTAGAAGATTTACGAAATTGGTCAGTGGAAAAATTAATGACACTACCAGATATAGGTTATGTAGTAGCACACAGCATATATGACTTTTTCCATAATGAGCAAAACTTAAAAACAGTAAAAGAGTTGGAAAAGCTTGGGGTGAAAACATGTGAAGAAAAAGAGATAAAAGTTGCTGATAAACTAAAAGGGCTAACATTTGTCTTTACAGGGGAACTTGAATGCTGTTCCAGAAAAGAAGCTCAAGAACTTGTTGAAAGTTTAGGAGGAAAGGCAACTAACTCTGTAAGTAAAAAAACTAGTTATCTTGTGGTTGGCAAAAACCCCGGTTCCAAACTCCAAAAAGCTCAAAAACTTGGAATTAAGATTATAAATGAAGAAGAATTTTTAAAGCTAGTGGGGAAAATTTAAGATTTTAATTTTGAATTATAATAGTTTCTATGCTTGAAAATATACATATAGAAAAATTTTTATATCTGGAAAATATAGATATACAGCTTTCAAATGGTTTAAATGTCTTTACAGGAGAAACAGGTGTAGGGAAATCTCTAATTATAGATGCAATAGATTTTGTTCTTGGAAAAAAGGGTAAGTTTCAGGAAGGAGATTATGTAGAGCTTATTTTTGAAGATATAAATAATGAATTTTCAGAAGATAGTACCCTTATAGTTTCAAGAGCAATAAAAAATGGAAAAAGCCAGTATTTTCTAAATGGAAGGAGAGCTACCCTCTCGACAATTTTAGAAGCAACAAAAGATATAATAGAAATCCATGGGCAATATAGCCAACAATATTTGTTTTCTAAAGATTACCATAGACAAATTTTAGATACATTTGCAAATCTATCCCAATTACTAAAAGAATACCAAATAAAATTTGCAGAATA
This sequence comes from Hydrogenothermaceae bacterium, assembly GCA_012961365.1. Classification (GTDB taxonomy): domain Bacteria; phylum Aquificota; class Aquificia; order Aquificales; family Hydrogenothermaceae; genus Hydrogenothermus. Next base: position 3,211 of record DTZN01000055.1, on the reverse strand, counting down.
CACCAAAATTAAGAAAACCTTAAGAAAACTAAAAGAAAAACAAGCAGAAAGGGTTAGAGAAATAGAATTTTTAAAATTCCAATTAAAAGAGCTTGAAGAGGCGGACTTAAAAGAAAACGAAAAGCAAGAATTGGAAGAAAGATATGAATATTTATCTTCACTAAAAGATATAAAAATAGCTGTAGAGGAAACAATTTTTAACTTATTTAACAAAGAAGAAAGTGTAGAAGAGCAAATATCAGGTAGTATAAAAAATTTATCTAGCTTCGCATCAATAAGTAAAGAAATAAATGAATCTCTAAATTATTTAGAAGAAGCTAAAAGTTTAGTAAAGGAGGCATTTTATACTTTAACTAAAATAGATTTCGATATAGATGAAGAAGAACTTTTTAAAGTAGAAGAAAGGTTAAACCTGATAAACAATTTAGAAGTTAAATATAAAACAGATTTAAACGGACTTATAAAATTAAAAAAGCAAATAAAAAGAAAACTTGAAAACTTAACTAGTCTAGATAATGAAATTCCAAACTTAGAAAAAAAACTACAAACTTTAGAAAAAGAAGTTAATAACTTAGCAAATGAAATTTCAAAGATTAGAAAAGAGAAAGCTAAAGAGTTTGAAAAGAAGATAGAAAATCATTTAAAAGAATTAGCTTTAAAAGACGCAAAATTTGTTGTTGATGTAAGAGAAATTCCATTAAACAAATATGGAAAAGATGAAGTTATATTTTTGTTTTCTGCAAATTCAGGGATAGAACCTTCTCTTTTAAGCGAAACTGCTTCAGGTGGAGAACTTTCTAGAATTTCACTTGCTTTAAAATTAATATCAAACCAATCTACAGATACAGTGGTATTTGATGAAATAGATACAGGAATTGGTGGAAAAACTGCAATTTTTTTAGCAAAAAAAATAAAAAAATTAGCAGAAAATTTTCAGGTATTATTAATTACACATCTTCCGCAAGTTGCAGTATTTGCAGATAGCCATTATGTAGTTGATAAATTTTCGGAAAATGGAAAAACAAAAGCGATTGTTAAAAAAGTTTCAAATTTGGAAAGAGAAAAAGAATTAGCAAGAATGCTAAGTGGTATAATTAACGAAAAAAGTCTAGAACATGCAAGGGAGCTAATAAATCAGTTATCCAAATAAAATGCAATATAAACACAATTACAAATTAACAATAAGATACATTGGAACTAGATACTATGGTTGGCAAAGACAACCCAAACACATAACTATCCAACAAATAATAGAAGACACCCTTCAAACTTTTATCAAAGAAAAACCAAAACTAATAGCATCAGGTAGAACAGATGCATCAGTTCATGCGTTAGGACAGGTTGCAAATTTTAAAACAACAAAATACTTTAAGCCAGAAAAGATAAAAAAGTATCTAAATGCAACATTGCCAAGAGATATAGCAATAATAAACTGTAAGGAAGTTCCATTATCGTTTAACGCTAGATTTTCTGCAAAAGGAAAAACCTATATTTATAAAGTTTATACAAAACCAGACCCTTTTCTTGTAGGTTTTGGTTGGTATGTTTCAAAAAAAATTAATATTACAAAAATACAAGAGGCTATAGAATTTTTAAGACCAATTAAAAGGCTAAAAAGTATGGCTAAAGATGGAGAATATTTAAGAGAAGAAATTGATATACGCCATTTAAGCCTAAAATACGATGGTAATGTTTTAGAGTTTGAAATCTCTGCTTCACATTTTTTAAGGTATATGGTTAGAAAAATAGTAGCACATCTAGTTCATATAGGAACAGGTAGATTAGATATAGAAAAATTCAAAAAAATAATAAAAGCAAACGACCCATCAAAAGGTATGTTTATAGCTCCACCAGAAGGATTATATTTAAAAGAAGTTCACTACTTACCTGAAGATGAAGATTTAAACTTCCAAAAATAAAGAAAATGTATTTAACGAGGTAAAACCAAATGGAAATAAAACATAAAAATAAAGAATGCTACCAATGTGGAATACCAATAACAGGAAAATCATTAAGATATGATATAGGAAATGGACAAGTTGAAGATTTTTGTTGCTTTGGTTGTTATTTAATATACAAAACTACAGGATTAAGAGGAGAGGAAGGGAATGCAGTTGCATTTTTAGGAAAATTTGGTTTTGGATATTTTTTAGCAATGCTAGTTTTTATGCTATCAACATATTTATATGGAGCACACCTAACACCAGATGACCCACAAGCTCAAGCTTTTACAAAGTTAATTAAATATTTAATATTAATATTAGCTACGCCTGTAATGCTGCTGCTTGGAATTCCAATTTTAAAAAATTCATTTTCTAGGCACAACTGGCTAAATTTCAATACAGACACACTTATAGCAATAGGAGCTTTTTCTGCTTATTTTTTGTCTGTTTATTCAGTTTTTACAAATAAGCCATCTATATACTTTGAAACTGCAACAATGATACTTGTTTTAGTTACATTTGGTAGATATTTAGAAACATCTTCTAGAGTAAAGGCATCTAATTTTATGAAAGAGCTTTTAAAACTTACACCAGATAAAGCAGTAGTAGAAAGAAAAGGAAAACAAGTTGAGATACCAGTACAGGAGTTAAAAGTTGGAGATTTAGTTATAGTAAAAGCAGGAGAGAAAATCCCTGCAGATGGAGTTGTAGTAGATGGCAAATCTTATGTAGATGAGTCTATGCTTACAGGAGAAAATAAGCCAGTTCTAAAAAAAGAAGGAGATAAAGTTTACGCAGGGACAATAAACACAGATGGTTTTTTGAAAATAAAAGTTAACAAACCTCAAAAAGAATGGACATTAAACAAATTTATAGAAATGATGAAAGAAATTAGGAATTCAAAAGCTCCAATAACAAGAATTACAGATACAGTTGCGGCATGGTTTTTACCAGTAATGCTTACCCTTGCATCAGGAGCTTTTGCATACTGGTATATGGTAGAAGGTTTTGAAAAGGCTTTAATTGTTTCTATGTCTGTTTTACTAATATCTTGTCCTTGTGCTTTTAGTATAGGAGCACCTCTCGCTCTTTGGATAGGATTAAGTGAAGCTTTTAAAGAAGGAATAATAATAAAAGGAGCAGATATTTTAGAAAAATTGTCTTCTGTAAAGAAGGTGTTTTTTGATAAAACAGGGACAATAACAGAAAGATTTATGGTAGTTCACAAAGTTAAAGCAATTGATGAAAAAGTTTTATCTAAAGCCTGT
>DTZN01000054.1 GCA_012961365.1 Hydrogenothermaceae bacterium | reverse complement strand
TACATCGATGGGGTTCACATCATCACTGAAGCTGGTGCAGCTTACACAGGTACATTTGCATCTACTTCTGACATACTCATAGGTAACTGGACTCCAGCAGATAACTTTGACTTCAATGGTTCAGTCGATGAAGTCACTACCTACAATGGTGCATTAGATGCAAACCAGGTTAAAATGCTCTTTAGCATCGGTCAAGGTAACCTTTCCATAGTCTCTACACCAATAACCACTGCCACAGTAGGTCAACCCTACAGTTACGATGTAAACTCTAGTGATGAACCAGCTACATCTTACTCACTTACCACTAACCCTACTGGGATGAGCATCGACAATGATGGTATCATCTCATGGACACCTGCAAACATGGTCAATGCTCCTGTTGTAGTAGAAGGTACTGACGGTACCAACACGGCAACCCAGTCTTTCATTGTTCAAGCGAGAATCTCAGATGTTCTTCCTACTAACATGATACACTACTGGAAACTTGATGAAAACAACCCTGCAGATAAAATCTACCTAGATGCCTATGATGGTGCTACAGATGCTACGTGTACAGCTGGGTGTCCTGCGCAAACGGCAGGACAAGTTGATGAAGCACAAGATTTTGATGGTGTTACACCAGATCTCAATATTCCAGATGATGATTCTTATGACTGGGCAGCAGGAGATAGTTTCACTATAGCACTTTGGATGAAACCAAACACCTTAACGGGTACACAAGTGACACTTGGAAGACATAGTGGTGGAAACATGGCTTGGTGGATAGGTGCTGGAGATGCAAATGCTACAGTCTTTTTTAGAGATAGCAATGGTGTATCTGTAGGTATCGATGGTGGTACTATGACTAGTGGTTCTTGGTATAATGTTGTGGTGGTAAGAGATGCAGGTAATACATTTAAACTTTATGTGAATGGTGTATTGAAAAACACTGAAGCTGATGTAACCACAGGAAACTTTGCAGGAACAGTTCCTATGACTATAGCATCCTTCTTAGGAGGATCTTACTATGATGGTGCAGTAGACGATATCGCTATCTTCAATACAGCACTCAATGATGCAAACATCACACAAAATTACCAAAACGGTTTAGCCGGTAAAGGCTATGACAATCCAGATACTGTACCACCAGTCATCACACTGCTTGGCTCAACTCCTGTAGAAGTAGAACGTGGAACTGTCTACACAGATGCTGGAGCCACTGCTACTGATGATGTAGATGGAAACATCACTGCAAATATTGTCACAGTAAACCCAGTGGATGCAAATACTGTAGGTGAGTACAATGTAACCTACAATGTATCTGATGCCTCAGGAAATGCAGCCGTAGAAGTAGTAAGAACAGTCAACGTGGTTGATAAAACAAAACCTGTCATCACACGTCTTGGTGCAGAACCAGTCAGTGTTGTACTTGGTACACCATACGTAGATGCTGGTGCCTCTGCGACAGATGATGTAGATGGAAACATTACAGCAAACATCGTCACAGATAACCCAGTCAATGTAAATCTCATTGGACAATATATTATTACATATAACGTATCAGATGCAGCAGGTAATGCAGCGGTACAAGTAACAAGAACAGTGAACGTGGTAGATGCTGGAACACCTGTCATTACACTACTTGGAAAAAACCCTGTTGATGTCATTAAAGGTACTACGTATACAGATGCCGGAGCAACTGCCAATGATGATGTAGATGGTGATATCACTGCAAACATCATAACAGTAAATCCCGTGGATACCAATACCGTAGGGGAATACAATGTGACCTACAATGTATCTGATGCAGCTGGAAACCCTGCTGTAGAAGTTGTAAGAACTGTTCGCGTCATAGCTGATAATGTTGCACCGGTAATAACACTTACTGGTACAACTCCCCTTACAGTGGAACAAGGAACAAGCTACATTGATGCAGGAGCAACCGCGACAGATAATATAGACGGAACAATCACGGCGAACATCGTAACTGTAAATCCTGTAGATACAAATACTGTTGGTGCCTATACAGTGACATACAATGTCTCTGATGCGGCAGGTAATGCGGCAGTAGAAGTAACAAGAACAATCAATGTGATAGCTCCTGCAAACTATACATTTGAAGATAATGGTACAACACGTACATACACTTCTAACAATGGTGGTACTACAGTAGTATTTGATACTACTGTAGATGTCAACATAGAGGTGACAGCAGACAAAGTGATTTTCACGAAAATAGATGCATCAGGTAAAGTAGCGTATATTGAGATGTCAAATGATGGTAGCATTGTAACTGGGTACAGACAAGCTGGAAGTGATACACCAACAGTAACAACTTCTTTCCCTGCTGGAACTAAAACACAGATGATACAAAATGGTGCTGATACAGTTATTATCATAGATACACCACTGACAACAGACTTAACATTTGGAGACCTATCATGAAAAATATTAATATAAAACAAACACTTTTTGCTGTATCCGTAGCACTTTTATTGAGTGCTTGTGGAGGAGGCAGCAGTTCATCAATACCTGCTGCGACTGTCAGTGTTCCATCATGTGGTACAGATGCAGATATGGGGAAATCAAATGCTGTTTCTGTTTTGGGTAAAACCATAGTAAAAGGTAATGATGGAGCAGAAGTCAGAATATGGCATTCTGCCACTGATAAGCTTGCATGTATGATTATAGGTGAAGCAACTATACAGTAACTTATTATCCTTCTAAAAGGCAAATACATAAACTTCTCTTGCCTTTTAGCTCTTCTCTATAGACGTACCTACTCATAAAGTATGTATAATGCACATGAACTTTATACATATTTCTGATATCCATGGAGTTCAACTAAACATCTATCATCCATTCAGAGAATATGATTTTAAAGCTGATGCTTCTTTTACTGCAGACAGTCCTAAGATAACCAATCTACTTTTAGAACAAAATATTAATGTATGCGGTATTTTGCTAATGCAAGCATATTATGATGTAAAATTGTACTTATAGAAGATAAACCCCATACTATATGTTATGTATCGAGCACAAAACAAATATACATCATTGTTGCTCATATAATATCATGATACATGATGATATACGCCCAACATATCCACCTCTAGCCTCTGCAAAAGTCTCTAACAAATGGGTATTGTTCGTGGGATACCGAGGTTATCAACTCCCAAAAGAGATACTTAATTTATACAATGAAGTAGTTAATTTAGAGTGAGGGAAGGTATAAGTATAGTAGCTTCTGTTATGATGTATCAGTTCAAATACGGAAAATAAGTTTCCCGTATAATACTACTAATGTAAAAAATGTCTAACCGTCGTAAAATACAGTGAAATCCCATGTTCATTGGCAGCTTCTATGACCTCATCATCACGTATGCTTCCACCAGGTTCAATGATAGCTTTCACACCTGCTTCAGCCGCGGCATCAATACTGTCACGGAATGGGAAAAAGGCTTCAGATGCCATTGCTGCACCAGATACGTCCAGTCCCATTTCTTTTGCTTTTTTAAGTGCACATTGCGCTGCATCTACG
>DTZN01000053.1 GCA_012961365.1 Hydrogenothermaceae bacterium | reverse complement strand
TTATTTAATATATTTGTCATCTCTCTAGCCTCTATCTATACAACTAATCTTATTAATTTACTTGCAATGTTACCCGCTTTCCCGCCCTTTCAAGCATATCAACCAAGGCATCGATAGTAAACTTACCTGCTTTACCTCACATAACATCGGATATTCTAGGTCTTGTAACCTGTAAAATATTGGAAGCTTCATCTTGCTTTAATTCTTTATCTTTTATCCATTCACTTATTTGGCACATAAGTTGTGATTTAATTTTAAGCTTTGCTGCTTCTCTAGGCTCGAAGCCTAGCTCTTCAAAAATATTACCGCCTTTTGGGGTTATATGTGTAATAGAAGTATCAATTTCACTCAAAACAAGCAACTTCAAAGGGTAAGGATCGTTCCTGACCCAGTCAGTATTAATAATTGAAGAATTTATCGTTTCTAACAATTCATCATTTTGAATATCTATTTCTACTAACAACTCATAATGTTGAAGTAGTATCTAGTTGATAACCTCCTTCCGCAAATTCGTAACCTACACCAGCACGTGTACAATGTACTTTGGCAATAAAACTAAAATCGACCGATGGAACTTTATATTTTAGAAAAATCATACTCATTACATATCAACTCATCTTCTTTTTCACAATTCTTCCAACTGTGTGTATCCATAGACCACAAGTAAGGAGAGTCATCCTCTCTTTTTTTAATCAAATGATACGTATCATGCGAGCAATGACGAAGAGGCATCCCATGCTCCTTCGCATAGCTACTATTTCGTTTGTAGCAAAGAGTAAACGTCATATCTGCCATAAACTTAGTTCCTTCATATGTACTTTTTAAAATAGTAAAGTTTTCTACCTCAAGCCCCCAGAAATTAAAGAAATAGTTTTTCCCTATTATACCCTCCTTTTGGTGTTCATATTTTTCCTGTGCTTCTACAGAAAGTATATTCCACGAGGAATCAATATTTTTTTGATCCCCTTTTTCTATTGAACTATAAAAGTCTTTCATTAAATTTCTAGGATCATCATTGCCTATTTTTAAGCAACGTTTATAATTATATGTTTCTGAACAACTTATAATATAAGAAATTCCAGACCCCGATATTTCTAGCAACAAGCCAAAAAATATAACTAGTATAATTGAGCTTTTTACAACTCTAGCCATAAACTCCCTCCATGCAGTCTGTAATAAGAAATTTAGATATTTCTATTACTTTATAATGCATACATCGCATTATCTATAAGGATGCATGCACCCCCTGTGTAAAACAAAGTATTATAAGTTTATGATATAGTATTTTAATCAAGTAGTGTTTTTAAATCTGTTGACGCCACATGAAGTCAAGAAGAGATGCTCTAAATTAGATCCCGCTAAAACAACATTTATCATCAATAACAGATTCAAAACACCTTTTAATCTAACGCCCTATTCACTTATGTAAAACTCAGACCATTTTTTTGTGAAAATGAGAAAAGCGAATACACAAAGGGTATTCTGAGTTTTACATCAAGTGAAATTGCTTGTTAAATTTTTATTCTTTAGTTTTTTTTTATTAATAGCCCATGCTTATGTTAAATAACCATTTTTACAGCCATGTGTTCTGAAAAAGCTTTAAAAATCTTGTTTCT
>DTZN01000052.1 GCA_012961365.1 Hydrogenothermaceae bacterium | reverse complement strand
TTTATCTTTTACTTTTAGAAGAAGTTTATCCTTTAACCTTGTAGAGCCTCTTCTCGCAGGTATTATTACTGTTGCCATTTAGTATCCTTTTTTAATTTAAGTATATCAAAAATAACTTTAGTATTGCATTGTTAAATTTTTGCAATATATTACAAACAAAATATTTTTCTAGGTGTGTCAAAATGAAAGCTTTAGCTTGGATGTCTGAAAAAAAAGAAAATGGAAAAATTTTATGTAAAGCATGTAATCAAAGATGTGTTTTAAATAAAGGAGAAATTGGAAAATGTGGTATTAGAGTTGTTGGAGAAGACGGTAATTTATACTTAACAACATATGGACTTGCTGCTGCTTATAATGTTGACCCTATTGAAAAAAAACCCCTTTATCATTTCTTACCATCTACACCTATTTTGTCTATTGGGACTGTAGGATGTAATATGAGTTGTAAATTCTGTCAAAATTGGGAAATTTCGCAACATCCACAAACTCATAATGGAGAAGTTTTTGGAACAACTCTTATGCCACAAACTATTGTAAATATTTGTAAAACTCATGGTGTCCCTTCAATAGCATACACTTACAATGAACCGGTGGTTTTCTTTGAGTATGCTTATGACACTATGAAACTTGCTAAAGAAAATGGAATAAAGAACGTATTTGTATCAAGTGGATACGAAACAAAAGAAGCACTAAAAGTTTTACAACCTTATTTAGATGCTATGAATATAGATTTAAAAGCTTTTAATGATGATTTTTATAAAAATATTGTAGGAGCCAGATTAAAACCTGTTTTAAAAACAATAGAACATGCAAAAGAACTAGGTATATGGATAGAATTAACAACATTAATAATTCCAGGATATAACGATAGTAAAGAAGAATTAGAAAAAGCAGCAAAGTGGATATCATCTATAGACAAAAACATACCTTGGCATTTATCTAGATTTTTCCCTTCATGGAAAATGCAAAATGTTCCACCAACGCCTATTGAAACTTTAAAAATGGCTTATGAAATTGGAAAAGAAGCAGGATTAAACTACGTATATGTTGGAAACCTAGATGATGAAGATAGGGCATCTACATATTGTCCAAATTGTGGTTTTAGAGTTATAGATAGAAGTGGTCATTTAGGACAGTATGTAATAAATCATTTAGAAGATGGAAAATGTCCAAAATGTAAAACTAAAATTGCAGGGATTTGGAATTAGTAATTTTTAATTTTTTTATCTTTTAAAAGGTCCGGTCTTTCTTGCTCCACTTCTAAAAATATTTCTACCCTATCATTCATTCTTTGCAGTATAGGATTTCTCCATCTATATATAGGTTTATTATCTCCATATGCTTCTATTGCAATTTTTTTGGGGTCTATTCCTTGTTTAATTAAAATATCTGCTAAAACAAGAGTTCTTTTCATAGATAAATCCCAAGCATCTTTTACTCCAGCAGGTAAATTTCTTTTGTTATGAACTACTGCATGACCTGTAATTCTTATTTGAGTAAATGGTTTTTGATACTTTTTTAGTTCTTTTGCTATCTCTATTATAGCTTTTTTTGCCTCTGGTTTTAGTCTATAGCTATCTTCATAAAAAGCTATATCATTAAAAAGCCTAATAAGGACATAGTTAGATATTACATCAATTTGATAAGCATATATAGGTAAAAGTCTTTTTATCCTTTTTCTAACTATCTTTGCAACTTCTTCTTTTAGCATACTAATAGGAGGAACTACAGCTACTGTTTTTACACTTTCTTTTGGTCTTTCTCCCTGAAAATACCATAAAAATTTCATAAGTTTTTTTACATCCATAACAGTCATTGCATAAAGCAAAATAAAGAAAGTTAAAAGCAAAGACATTAAATCACTAAAACTTATAAGCCATCCAGGAGCTGGCGGACATTCTACCTTTTTTCTTCTTGGCATATTTTCACCTTAGAAATCTTTTGTCTCTATAACAAATTCAACTCTTCTGTTTTTTGCTCTTCCTTTAGCTGTTTTATTTGAAGCAATAGGTCTAAATGGTCCATATCCTCTAACAAACATCAATTTTTTAGGATAACCACACTTTTGAAAAATTTTCATAACAGACAAAGCTCTTGCAAGGGAAAGTTCTAAGTTAAACTCATAACTACCTGTGCTATCAGTATGTCCTTCTATGACTAAAGGAAATTCTGCAATTTTTAATCTTTTGCAAATTTCTAAAATATATGGAACTGCAAACCTCAAGGGTTTAGCACTTCCAATAGGAAACATTTTGTCTGTGTTTACCCTAAATCTAATTTTTGAACCGTGGCTTTCTATTTCTGCATATATCCCTGCTTTTTGTAAACTTTCTCTAAGTTCTGCTAATGCTTTTTGAAGTTTTTGCCTTTTGTTCTTTTTCCGAGGATACATATCTTTAAATTCTATAGGGGTATTACTTTCTTTTAGGACTTTTTCTTCTAGGAAAACTTTTCTACCTCCTAGATATTCTGTAAATCCTTTTATTACCATGTGAAATCTTTCTAAAGATATAGTTCCCATTGAAAAAAGAAGAATAAAAAACGTTAGAACAAGAGACATTAAGTCTCCAAAACTTATTAGCCAAGCAGGTATAGTTTTACATTCAACCTGTTTTTTCTTACGAGGCAATTATTCTTCACCACCTTCTATACCAAAAAGAGTTTTGATTTTTGCTCTAAACATATTAGGGTTCATTCCTTTATCTATGGCATCTACAGTTAGTAAATATGCTTCTTTTACTAGTAAAACAACATCTTTATAGTATTTAAGTTTTTTTGCTATAGGAATTGCTAATGCGTTTGCTAAAATAGCACCATAAAGGGTAGTTATCATTGCAACTGCCATACCAGGTCCTAGTGCAGATGGGTCATCTAGGTTTTGTAGCATCTGAATAAGACCAACAAGTGTTCCTATCATACCAAATGCTGGAAATAATTCTCCAAGAGCATCCCATACAGAAACTTCTGTTGATAAATCCTGCTCTATTTTCATAAGTGCTGCTTCTGCATTACTTTTTATTTCCTCTATTTCTACACCATCTACAAGCATTCTCATCATATCACCAAAAAACGGGTCTCTTTCATAATAACTATCTATTTCTGCTTCAAGGGATAAAATTCCATCTTTTCTGACCTTTGAAACTATATCAGTTAAAAAATCTATAGTTTCATTTAAATCTGGAATAGGAGGTTTAAAAGCCTTTCCTATGGCTTTAACTCCTTTTAAAAATTCAGGCAAAGGGTAAGAAGCTAAAGATGCAGAAAGACCTCCTCCAACTGTCATAAGTAAGGATGGAATATTAATAAAAGCTCCTGGACTACCACCTATAACGATAGAAATAATAATAAGTAAAAATGCTGCTCCTACACCAATTAGCGTAGCTATATCCATCTAACTAACCCTTTTGCATTTGTTTATATTTTTTCATAAGTTCCATCTGTTTATCTTGTATAAACTGGCTTAAAAAGGCTTCGTCTTTTTTATCAATTTCTTTAAATTCAACTCCAAAACAAATTTTTGAGTTTCTATCTTGAATATTTCTAATAATACTTTTTGCATTTATTGTTTCTTTAGAAATTTTTATATAAGTTTCTATTTCTTGATTTATTGAAAGCTTTTGAATAAATTCTTCATCGGTTTTAGGTAAGCAGAACTTCAACCCACTTGTGCTTATATCCTCTGTTAAAGTCTCAAAAGAAACAATGTTTCCATTTTCATCTATAAGTTTTACATTTACAGGAAGTTCAACTTTTATTCTTATATCTCTTCTTCTTTGATTTCTAACCAAATTAAATGTATGAGGAATTTTTATAACTTTTCTTCCCATATCTATAAATGTTTCT
>DTZN01000051.1 GCA_012961365.1 Hydrogenothermaceae bacterium | reverse complement strand
TTTTTCAGTTTTTTGTTTATTTGCTTTTTCAGTTTTTTGTTTATTTGCTTTTTCAGTTTTTTGTTTATTTGCTTTTTCAGTTTTTTGTTTATTTGCTGTCAAATCCTTTTTCTAAGATTATTTCAATATCTTTTTCTTCCACCAATCTTTATGAAAGGTATCTTACCTGCCTTTTCATGTCTCAATAGTGTTATTTGGATATTTTTAGAATCTCCATAACTTCTTTTGAGGTTAAAAGCTCATCTTTTTTGTCCAAAAATTAACCTCCTTTTTAGCTTTTATTTTAGTCTAACTGGAGGCCTTTTTATTTTCGAACTCGCGTTAAAATAGTTGCTATACAAATCTGTACATATTACTATACAAAAATAGTATTTGCTATACAGTATATAGCATCGTATATTAATGTGTAGAAAACCGTATAGCTATGTATAGTAGGGATATAATATGGCAAAAAAGCAATTAAATATCCGTATAGAAGAAACTATACTAGCCAAATTAGAAGAATTATCAAAACAGACAGGAAAGACAAAAACACAGTTTATAGAAGAGGCTATACAATTGCTATACACTCAAGAGAGTCAAAATAATAGCCAATTAGAAATATTATCCAAACAAAATGAGCAACTGCAACTTGCATTGAGTTCTTTAAAAACAATAATAAATGAAAAAGAAAAGAATTTTGAGGAACTTAAACAGAGTTTTTCTATGATAATTCAAGAAAAAGAAAATACTATTAAAGAAAAAGACGCAAGAATAAAGGACTTACAAGAGATGATAAGTACCTTAAAAACTATTCAAGAAAAAAACAAGAAAAAATGGTGGAGTTTTTGGAAATAAAATTAATCTAAGTAATATTGATGTAAGTAATATTGATGTATTATATTTTATGTATATATTTTATGTGTATATTAAATTGCACAAGGAGATGAAGAAGTGAAAACTGTTGATAGAAAAGTTAGAAAAAATATAGTTCTTTCAGCAAGTATAGAAAAAGAGTTAAAAGAAATGGCTGAATATTATGAAAAGCCTCAAAGTGTTTTGATTGAGGAACTATTGGAAGAGAAACTTAGAGAATACAAAAAGAAAAAAAAGAAAGAGGCATTAGAAAAAATTTTGAAAAATGCAGAATACTTTGCAGGAGTTATAGGAAATAAAACATTTCAAGAGTTAAAAGAGGAAATGGGGAGTGAATATTAAAAAAGTTTTTGTAGATGCGAATGTAATTATTGATATGTTTGATAAAAGTAGAGAAAATTGCATTATAGCAAATAGGATAATGAATTATTGTGTTGATAGAGAGATAGAACTGTATACTAGTTGTGATTTAGTTACAACCGTTTATTATGTTTTAAGCAAAAAAGGGAAGAAAAAAGCATTGGAAGATGTAAAAGCGGCTTCAGATATATTTGAATTAATACCTTTTACTAATGAAGATTTAAATGGAGCCATTTACCTTATGGAAAAAGATAAGAATTTTAAAGATTTGGAAGATACATTACAGTATGTTTTAGCAAAAAAAGCGGAGTGTGATTTAATTTTAACAAATGATAAAAGGTTTTATTCTCCAGATATAAAAACTTTTTCAACTAAACAATTTTTAAATGAAATTTAATACTTTAAGTAAAAGAGAATATTTACAGAAACAAGCAATAACAGTAACTTGCACGGATTAAAAATTTGTGCTAAATTTAGACCAAGAATTTAAAAAGATAGCTAAAGGGGTGCTGGCAACACCCCCCAACAAAAGATAATAGAAATTTGCGTTAGTAATTAGCATTTATAATTTAACATTAAAATTGAATTAAAACAAGACTAAGGGGAAAGTTGCCAGTGCCCTCCTAAGCATAAAGGAGGGCAATTTGAATCAACAAGAGTTATTTGAAGCAGAGCATTACATCAATAAAGAAATTCTGTATAAAGCACCTTATAATGCTTATTTTGCTCTTCTTTATGGAAATAAAGCCAAAAACAAAAAATATAGACAAAAGATATACGAAGTAGAACAGCTGTCTTTTGTATTAAAAAATCTCTATTACGATTGGGATAACTACATATCTCAGGGAATATTCTATAGACCAAATCGTAGGATAGTTAATTTATGGTCCATAGGATTATGTTATGTAGATTTAGATACCTATAAGGTTAAAGAACTACAGAATATACCAACTCACGCAATAATAGATTTAATATTTGCATACTGCGAATTAATGAACATTCCAGAACCTTCCTTAGTTATATACTCAGGAAATGGAATATACCTTAAATGGTTATTTAATAAAGCAGTTCCTAAAGGAGCTTTACCAAGATGGAATGCAGTTCAAAAGAAGTTAGTTGAACTATTCAAAGATTTTGGAGCAGACCCTCAAGCAAGAGATGCCAGTAGAGTTTTAAGAATACCAGGAACTACCAATACAAAAACAGGTTTAAAGGTAGAAATAGTAATAGAGAAGCCAGATATAAGATATGACTTTGAAAAATTTTCAAGGCAAATCTTACCCCTTGAAAGACCTGAAAAAGTAATTGAAAATGCAAAAATAGTATTACCCCCTTCAAGTGAAAAAAAGCCCTCTGCAAAGCCTTATAAATTAAGGGTTCGTCAGAGCAAAAAATTTTCATTTACACCAGCCCAACTATGGTGGGATAGATTACAGGATATAAGAACCTATGTGCAGATGCGATGGAAGGGTAGAGTGCCAGAAGGATATAGGGATATAGTTCTTTTTCTTTCATATATTGCATTAGGTTGGATTGAGCCAGTAAATACACTTATTTATGGGCTAGAGTTTGAGCAACTGATAAAGGAATACGGAATAACAATGCCTCGTAAAGAAATTTTTGCATATATGTCAACAGCCAAGAAAAGATTAGCCCAGATGGTAAAAGATAAGAAAGAAGGAAAGGGATATGATCCTACACAGCATTTATATCTGTATAAAACAGAAACAATTATAGAAATGCTAGATATACAACCAGAGTATCAACAACATTTAAAAACTCTTATAAGCCCAGATGAACATAAAAGGAGAAAAAGAGAAAGAGATAGAAAAAACATTAGAGAAAAGAGAAGGAGAGAAGGAGTTAGACCTATTGAAGAATACTTAAAAGAGAGAAAGAAAAATAAAGAATTATTAAGAGCTGAAGTTAAACTTCTAAGAGCCAAGGGGTTAACTATCAAGGAAATAGCCAATGAATTATCAATTTCAGAACGCTATGTTTATTCTCTTCTCAAAGGGTGAACTGACCTGTCGCCTATGTATAATATATTGGCGTAGCCTTATA
>DTZN01000050.1 GCA_012961365.1 Hydrogenothermaceae bacterium | reverse complement strand
ATCTCTTCCTTTTAAAATAGTTTCAATTCCTCTCCACATAGTAGAAGAGCTATAAGCATCAACAATCCTATTATTTTCATCTATGACAACTTCTATTCTTAAGTGCCCTTCAATTCTTGTAATTGGGTCTATTACTATTCTTTCTTTTTTAGCCATCTATTTTTACCTCCTATTGGTTATTTTCATCACTTTTTTTACCAGCAACCAAACTTGCAACAGCATGGACTCCTATACCTATTGCTGTTGCAGTTAATATTCCAATACCTACCTGGTCAACAGTTGATTCTACACCATTTAGCCCTGGTGGTTTTATATGACTATCAGCAAGAGGTCTTTCTGTTGCATATTTATCCCAAAAATCTGGCTCTGAACATCCAATACAACCTCTTCCTATTCCAATAGGCCAGTTAGTTCCATCGTTATATCTAACGATTGAACAGTTATTAAATGTGAAAGGTCCCTTACATCCCATTTTGTAGAGACAGAAGTTATTTTTAGCACCTTCATCTCCCCATTCTTCAACAAACTCTCCAGCATCAAAGTGTGCCCTTCTTTCACAGTTATCATGAATTCTATATCCAAAAGCAAATTTAGGTCTTAATAACGAATCTAATTCTGGTAATTCTCCAGTTAAAACGTAATGCATAATAACTCCAACCATATTTGTTGGATTAGCAGGACATGCAGGAATGTTTACAACAGGTTTTCCTTTAACAACATCCATAACTCCTACAGCTCCTGTTGGGTTAGGATAAGCTGCTGGAATTCCACCAAATGCAGCACAAGCACCTACTGCAATAACTGCAGCTGCATCTTTGGCAAGCCTTTGAACTCTTTCAACACCTGTTTCAGGATGTCTTCCTATTGTAAATGCTTCTGGCATTCCAACAGGAATAGAACCTTCAACAAATAAGAGATATTTACCTTTGAAATCATGAACTGCTTTTTTTAAGGCTTCTTCAGCTTGTTCTCCCGCTGCAGCCATCAATGTTTCATGATATTCCAATGATAAATACTCAAGAATTAACTCATCTACTGTAGGAGCTGACGAACGAAGAAGAGCTTCAGAGTTTCCATCACAATCTTGTATATTTATCCATATTATAGGAACTCTATTCATAACCTCTGCAGCTTCAGCTACAAGTGGTTCAAAATTTGGAGGAAGCATAAGAAGTGCTGTTGTTGCAGACACCCATTTTAAAAAGTCTCTTCTTGATAGTTCCCACATATCAAGCATTTTTTCAAATTTTATATCTGCCTCTCTAACAGGAGACATTGCTTTTAGCTCATCGAGCCTTTTTCTCATTTTTTCGTAGAGAGCTTTGTAATATGCATCTCCACGGTTAGTATTTATATAGTTTGTAGGTTTTGTAAAAACACTTCTAAGATGTTCTCTACTAAAAAACTGCATTTTAAACCTCCTAATGAATAATCATTCACTAATAATATTGAATGATTATTTTTTTATTGTCAAGCCTTTAAAGAAATTTTTCTATTAATGGGTAGTACAAACAGAACAAACATCAAAACTTCTTACTATCATTTCTGCTTTTAGTTTATCGTTAAGTCCTATAATTGCTTTTTCTACAGGAGATAAATAATTTTTACATCTTGTTCCTAAATTCCAAACAGTTGGAGTTATAACATCGTATTTTTCTATTTTTCCATCTTTAGCTATAACTTTATGAATTAAAGAACCTCTAGCTGCTTCACAAAAACCGTAGGCTTGCCCTTCTAAATTTTTAATGTCTATTTTAGGTTTTATATAGGAAGGTTCATCTAAATTAATGTTTAATAAATATTTTTTTATAGCCACTAAAATTTTACCAATTTCATCAACTCTAGCCCATATTCTTGGAATATAATAACCTTTGTAATTTTTAGTTAAATTAATAAATAATTCATCCTCATTGTTTATTCTTCTAGCGAGAGGTCCTGTTTCGAAAGGTTTTCCTTCATACCTTGGAGCTTTAGCCCATGAATATTTTCTTTTTGAAAATTTAGATTTTCCATTTTCCAAAAATGAAAAAGTTTCAATTTCTTCAACTTTATTTACGTCAAAATTACATTTTTTTCTCCTTTTTACTCCTTGAGATATAAATGGATTAACATTACATACTGTTAAAAATCTATTGTAAGCTTTTCCTATATCTGAAAATCCGAGTTTAATAGCTTCCTCTATAATCGTTTTTAAATCTCCTTTCGATTTTTCTAAAAATTCTTCAAGAGATTTTATAGAAAAGTAATCTTCTATGTTCATTCCAATTACATCATTTTCGAAATACTCTAAAACATTATCAACAATAGAAATTGCTTCCATCAATTCCATTTGTGTTGGCTCACACATTACACCGCCAGGAATACTGTAAGAAGTATGGGGCCATTGTCCTCCAAAAATTGCTATAACTTTAACAATTTTAGAACTGTAATATACAGCTTTACGCCATTTTTCTCCTTTTATAGGATAAAAATCTTTTAAATCTGTATTAAATTTCAAGAAATCTGGAATAACAAATAAATAAAACCATCTTATATGGTTTTGAATTATTTCACAGGATAAAGTAATATTACGGATAAATTGTGCTTTTTGTGAAACTTCTATTTCATATCCGTTTTCTCTATACAAATTTTCTAAAGCGTTAGTAGTAGCTATAAGATGCGCATGACCACATATTCCACAAATACGAGGAGTTATAACAAGAGCATCTAATAAAGGCTTGTTCTCTAGTATAAATTCAAAACCTCTGAAATTTGGAGCTATAATGAATGCGTCCTTTATCCTTCCCTTTTCCCAGACAAGTTTAAGTTCTATTTCTCCCTCAACTCTGTTTAAAATCCTTTTTTCTACTTTAGCCATAGCTATTCAGTATCTTCTAATTTTTTAGAAACTCTTTCGTTTTTTAAAGTTTTTGCTACTCCAGAAATCATAATATATGCTCTTTTTGAAACACCTAAGGGAATATCTTCAGGTATTCCCATATTTTTTTTGTGTTAAAAAAGTTTTCTCTTACAGGGAAATTAAACTCTGTGCAACCTATACATGGCATTCCTGCCCTTGTTTTTGATGATATTCTATTCCACAAAATTTTATTACAAGGAGCATGTGTCATAGGACCTCTACAACCAAGATTGTAAAACAAACAACCTTCTTTATGTCCAAATTCTTCTGCTTCTGTTTTCCATTCGAAGTATTCATTTCTTGTGCATCCGTCATGGGGAAGATACATAAAAATTTCCTTTGGTCTGTTAAATTTATCTAGAGGAATGTTTCTATCAAAGTAAAGAGCCATTAAGACTTGTGTAAACCATGCAGGATGGATAGGACAACCGGTAATATTGATTACTGGATACCCAGATTTAGTTTTAAAATCAGAAGGTAATAATCCTTTTTTTTCTTCAAATTTAAATTGAAGACCGCAAATATCTTTATTTTCTTTATAAATTGCAGGTAAATTACCATGAACAGCACAATTCCCAACAGCAATAATATATTCAGCTTTATTTTTTAGTTTATTTACTACATCTGCAATTGAATAATTTCCAATTTTGCAAAAATTTTTATTTTTGGTAATAGCTCCTTCCACAATTAGAAAATCTAATCTTATTTCATCATCAAGAATTTTGTTTACTATCTCATTCAAATTGTTCTTTATAGATAATGACGGATGATATAAAAGATT
This sequence comes from Hydrogenothermaceae bacterium, assembly GCA_012961365.1. Classification (GTDB taxonomy): domain Bacteria; phylum Aquificota; class Aquificia; order Aquificales; family Hydrogenothermaceae; genus Hydrogenothermus. The sequence continues at coordinate 431 of DTZN01000050.1, read as the reverse complement.
TATTTTGGAAAAAATCTCATAAATATATGGATTTTCAGCATTTAATAAAGATTGTGTATTTCCATTACAAGTTAAGCCTTGAAGCCAAAGTAAAGTTTTCATTTTTAATCAGCTTTTAAAGCTCTCCATATATTTTCTGCAAGTTCATCAGCATATTCTATAAGAGTTTTCATAAGCATATTTTCACCTTTTAAAAAAACAAGTCCTCCAAGAGGTCCCATAACTGTGACAAAAGCCGTAAACAAATCTTGATTTCTTAAATCTCCTTTTCTAACACCTTCTTCTAAAAATAGCATTATTTCTGTTGCAACTTCTTGAACACATAAAAAGCCTTCACAACCTTCTGAAAAAACTTCTCTATTTGATAGAAAAACCCTTAAAAAATAGTCTATAAGTTCTGGGTTTTCTTCAGCAATTTTTATAAATCTTCT
>DTZN01000049.1 GCA_012961365.1 Hydrogenothermaceae bacterium | reverse complement strand
TCTCCATGGTAAACAACATCAAACTCAACAGGAGCTGCTGCACCTAGAACATTACCATCACCAATTTCTGCAGGTTCAACAGCATCAACAGGTTCAGGAACAAGCTCTCCTGATTCTCTAAGTGTAAGATATTCTTTAGCTTGTAATGGGAATAAAATGTATAAGAGGATTTCTTCATCATTAGGTTCTCTGTTTAGTATAGCTCTAAGTTCTTCAACTGCTTTATCCCACTCTTGTTGGTCTGCAAGCTCAGAAGCTCTAATTTCAAAACTTGGTTCTTTTCCAGGTCCAAGAATTTTTTCTGCTAATTCCTTAGAAATAGGTCCTGGAGGTCTTCCATATTTTCCTTCTACATAGTCTCTAACTTCTTTTGTGATTGTTTTATATCTTTCACCAGATAAAACATTTAAAACTGCCTGAACACCAACAATTTGTGAAGAAGGAGTTAATAATGGAGGATATCCTAAGTCTTTTTCTACATTTGGAACTTCTTCTAAAACTTCATCTATTCTGTCGATTGCATTAGCCTCTATAAGCTGAGCTACCATGTTAGAAATCATACCACCAGGTATTTTATGGATAAGAACCTGAGCATTAACACCTGCATATTCGGTTTCATATTTTTTATATTTTTTCTTTATTTTCTTAACTTCTTCAGCAGCATCAGCTATCATTGCAAGGTCTAATCCTGTATCAAATGGGGTATCTTGAAGAGCAGCTACTACTGTTTCTGTAGCAGGGTGAGATGCTCCAAATGCAAGTGGAGATAAAACTGTATCAAGCATGTCTATACCAGCTAAAACAGCCATTATATGGTTCATAGTAGCCATACCACTCATATCGTGGTTGTGGAGTAATACAGGTATTTTTCCTTCTGTAATTTCCTTTATACCTTTTATAATTTTGTAAATTTCAAGTGGTTGTAAAATACCAGTTGCATCTTTAAATGAAATCCAGTCAGGTTCCATGTCTGCTAACTCTTTTGCGTACTCCATCCATTTTTCGTATGTATGAACTGGTGACCTTGTATAGCTTATTTCTGCGTGAACTTCTCCACCAAATTCTTTTATGGCTTTAACAGCAACTTCAATGTTTCTGTTATCATTTAAAGAATCAAATACTCTAAATACAGTTATTCCATTTTCTATTGCTTTTTCTACGAATTTTTTAACTGTTTTATCACTTTTTGGCTTGTATCCAACTATATTTTGCCCTCTAAAAAGCATTTGGAGTTTAGTTTTAGGCATTACTTCTTTAATTCTTCTTAATCTTTCCCATGGGTCTTCCTTTAGATACCTTAAAGATGCATCAAATGTTGCACCACCCCAAACTTCAACTGCATAATATCCAATGTCATCTAGTTTTGCACAAAGAGGTAATAAATCATCAGTTCTAACCCTTGTTGCAAGTTTACACTGGATACCATCTCTTGGAGTTAATTCTGTTATTAGAATTTTCTTTTTAAATCCTTCTTTTTCAACTTCCTTAAGTTTTTCTTTAACTTCTTCCATTACTTCTATCATTTTATAAAAACCTCCTTCTTGTTTTTAAAGTCCGTGATGTGCAGCAATAACAGCAGATAAAAATGCAACAAAATCTTCTTTTGATTTGTGTTCTTCATAATCAAAAATTTGCGGATGAGTTTTTATGTAATTTGTATCAAACTTACCATTCCTAAAGTCTTCTTCTTCCATTATTTTCTTTAAAACAGGAATTGTAGTTTTTACTCCTGTAATTTCATAAGTTTCTAAAGCTGCTTTCATTCTATCTACAGCTTCTTCCCAGTTTGGAGCCCAAACTATTAATTTTGCAATCATTGAATCATAATAAGGAGTAACTTCAAAACCTTTTGAAGCTGCATGCTCTACCCTTATTCCAAATCCACCGGGAACATAATATCTTTCTACTGTTCCAATAGCTGGTAAGAAATCATGTTTAGGGTCTTCTGCATTTACACGACCTTCTATTGCAAAACCATTGAATTTAATATCTTCTTGTTTGTAAGGTAATTTTTCTCCATCTGCTATTTTTAGCTGCCATTTAACTATATCAATTCCAGTTATCATTTCTGATACTGGGTGCTCTACCTGAACTCTAGTGTTCATTTCTATAAAATATAGGTTTCCTTCTTGGTCAGCTATAAATTCCATAGTTCCAGCATTGTAGTATCCTATCTCTTTTGCAGCCTTTACTACTATATCTCCATAGTATTTTCTTTTTTCTTCGTCTAAGATTAAAGAAGGTGCTATTTCAACTAATTTTTGGTTTCTTCTTTGTATAGAACAATCTCTTTCTCCAAGATGGATTACATTTCCATGTTTATCACCTAAAACTTGAAACTCTATATGTTTTGGATTTTCAATGAATTTTTCTAATAATAGGTCTCCATTTCCAAACGCTTTCTGTGCTTCTGTAGAAGCTTGTTCATAATTTTTAATTAATTCTTCTTCGTTATAACAAATTCTAATACCTCTACCACCACCACCAGCAGTAGCTTTCAGTAAAACTGGGTATCCAATTTCTTTTGCTATTTTTTTGCTTCTTCTACGTCTTTTAAAACACCATCTGAACCAGGTACAGTTGGAACTCCCGCTTTTTTCATTACTTCTTTAGCTCTTGCTTTATCTCCCATCAAATCTATAACTTTCCAAGAAGGACCTACAAAATTTATACCTGCATCTTCACACATTTTTGCAAATTCAGCATTTTCTGCTAAAAACCCATATCCTGGGTGAATTGCATCTGCTCCAACTTCTAGAGCTAAATCTATAATTCTTTGTTTATTTAAATATGTATCTAACGGGTCAGAACCTATCATATAAGCTTCATCAGCCATTTTAACGTGTCTAGAAAGACTTTCAATTTCGTTATATATAGCTACTGTTGGTATTCCAAGCTCTTTAGCAGCTCTAATTATTCTACAGGCTATTTCTCCCCTATTTGCTACAAGGAGTTTTTTCATAATTAATTCCTCCAGTTTTAGACTAATTCAATTTTGTATTCAATTGGAGCTATTTGATTTATCATATATGCAATAGAGCAAGTTCCTGGCTCGTAGATTGTTTTATCTAAAGCTTTTTTAACTTCTTCTTCTGTCGCATCTGTTTTTATTTTTACAGTTAAGTAAATCTTTAAAAATACTTTTGGATATCCATCTGTTTTTCTATCTGCATCTGTTTCAATTTCTATATCTTCTACCTTTTTACCTTCTTTTATAAGAGCTTCATAAAGATGTATTCCAACACAACCAGCTATTGAGTGAAATAGTAATTCTGGAGGTCTAATTCCTCTTCCTTTACCACCTACATATTCAGCAGCATCAATTTTTACTTCAATTCCTGCTGGTCCAATTCCTATAAAATGAAAATCTTCCTTTTGTTTAACTTTTATTTGCATCTTGTCCTCCTTTATTTAAATTCTGTTTGCTATTTCTTTAGCAAAATCATAAGTTGAAACTTCTTTTGCAGAAATTCCCTGTTTTTCAAATCCTTTTACTATATCAGGAGTTCCTATTTTATCTGCTAGTGTTTTCTTAACTGCATTATATATTCTGTTTGCGGCATCTTTCCAGCCAATATATTCAAGAAGCATTGCACCAGAAAGGGTTAATGAAAGAGGGTTTGCTGTTGCTTTTCCAGCTTTACCCCAAGCTGTTCCATGTGTGCTTTCAAATAAAGCATAACCATCTCCAATATTTCCACTTGGCACAAATCCCGGTCCACCAATTAAAGCAGCAGCCAAATCAGAAACGTAGTCTCCATTTAAGTTTTCAGCAATAATTACATCCCAGTATTCAGGATTTAAAATAAGTTGCATAAGCATTTGGTCTGTTATTACTTTCTCTAATTTTACTTGTCCTTCTTGTGGCTTAACTTCTGGGTCTGTTATTACCTTCCCTTTAAATTCTGGTTCTTCTGCAACTTCAAAAGCCCAGTTTATAAATGCTCCTTCAGTTGCTTTCATTATATTTCCTTTTCCTATTACTGCCACATGCTTTTTGCCAAATTCTAAAGCATATCTTAAAGCTTTTCTTACATGTCTTTTAGTTTTATATTCACTCATTGGTTTTACAGTTATACCAACATCTTCAGGAAATCCTGCTTCTGATGCACCCATTTCTTCTATTAAAAATTTTCTTACTTTTTGAGCTTCTGGAGTATTCGAGAAAAATTCTATTCCCGAGTAAACATCGTCTGTATTTTCTCTAAATACCACAACATCAACCTTTTCAGGTTCAGGCACAGGTGTAGGTTGACCTATCCAATAAACAGGTCTAACAGCAGAATAATAGTTAAAAGCTTTTCTTAAAGTTGAATTTAAAGATTTTCCACCTTTTCCAACAGGAGTTCCTAAAGGTCCTTTTATTCCAACTACTGCTTGTTTTAATAAATCTAATGTTTCTTGAGGAAGCCTTTCTCCTGTATTTTCTTCTGCTTTATCTCCTGCTAAAGCCTCTATCCAAGTTATTTTTTTATTTGAACCATAGACTTTTTCCACTGCAGAATTTACAATATAAAGCATTGCTTGAGTAATTTCAGGGCCTATACCATCTCCCTCTATAAAAACAATTGCTGGATTATCAGGAACATTTAAAGTATTATCTTCATTTAAAGCGATATAATTTAAACCTTCTAAATTTCTATCTTTTGACCACCAAATAACATCTTTAAGTTCAGGAGTGTCTTTTAACATAAAATCCTCCAAATAAAAAAATTTCGACATTATATTTTAACAAATACAAACTTAAAATCAAACAGTGTTTTATAAATGGTATATAGTTAGAAAGTAGATAATAGATTCCAACGAACGAAAACAAGGGCTAAAGCTCTATATAAAGCTTTAAAAGATTTAGCATAAGCTTTTAATCTTATAGCTATTTTTTTTAATTCTTTTGGATAGTGTATTCTTTGTGAATTTTCTACAAAAATCCTTCTACATTCTTTACATTTATATCTTTGTTTTCCTTGGTTTGATTTTCTGTTCTTTACAATTCTCTTTGATTTACAATATACACACCTCTATATCTTTATTTTACATTAATCTACTTTTTAACTG
>DTZN01000048.1 GCA_012961365.1 Hydrogenothermaceae bacterium | reverse complement strand
CTAAATCCATCTGTTATAACTTTTCTAAAAAATCTACCTTCTGACGCATATTCTAAAGGAGACTTAATTTCCCTTAGAAATACCTCTATTTGGTCTAATAAATCATTAATATTATCCACAAGTTCTCGAAACTCTTCTTTTTCTTTTGAAAGAACAATTCTATCTTCTAAATATCCTTTTTGGCTTGCTCTTTTAAGAATATTACTTATCCTAAAAATTAATTTCTTTATTGATTGCACATTTATGAATATAATCCATGCAAGAATAAAGTTTGTAATATTTAATATCCTTATCCAGTCAAATCCATATTTAAAAATTTCAATACCTAAAGTTATTGTAAATATAATAATTGACGCAATATTTGCGTATTGTATTCTAGATAGAGAAGACAAATTCAGCATAGTCTTTACCCTCCGTTTCTAAAATTTCGTTAAGTTTTTTTAATCCTGCCTCTAATCCTCCTTTTGCTTCTGCTTTTTTTATTTCTGCATATATTTGAGATACTTTTAAAACAGCTTCTTTTCTTGGTTTTCTTCTATCAGAATGAAAACCTATTATTTTTGTTCCAGAAGTATCATAAGATGGAGTTACATGGGCAAAAACCCAGTAATAAGAACCATCTTTTGCTAGATTTTTTACATATCCCCAAAATTCTTTACCACTTTGGATAGTATCCCACAAAAGTTTAAAAACAGCTCTAGGCATATCTGGATGTCTGATTATGTTATGATTGCTACCAATTAGTTCTTTTTCTGTATAGCCAGAAATTTCTATAAATGTAGTATTTGCATATTTTATAATTCCTCTTGTGTCAGTTTTTGATACTAGAAATTTATTATCTGGTATTTCTATTTCCTTGTCTATAGGAGTTATGTGGGGTTTTCGCATTCTTATCCTCCTTTTTTCTCTTTTACTACTCTTAAAATAAAATATAAAACCTCATCTATTGTTTTACCAGTTGTATCCACAATTATATGTTCTTTTGTTGGTTTTAGTGGAGCTATTTTTCTTTCCATATCTTGTTTATCTCTTTCTTTTATTTTTTCAAGTAAATGTTCATATGGAATGTGAAATCCTTTTTCTTTAAGTTCTTCAAATCTTCTTTTTGCCCTTTCTTCTGGACTTGCAGTTAAAAAAATCTTTACTGTAGCATTTGGAAAAACAACAGTTCCTATATCTCTTCCTTCCATTACAACACATTTTTCTTTTTCTGCAATTTTCCTTTGCTTTTCTACAAGAATTTGTCTAACAATAGGAAGTTGAGCAACTTTAGATGCAAGTTTTGCAACTTTCTCATCTTTTATATCCTCAGATACATCTTTACCATCTAAAAGCACCTTTTCTTTTTTTAGATTAATATCGGTTTTTTCTAGAATTTCTTTTATATCTTCTTGCAAAAATTTTCCTCCTGTTCTTAATAGCTTTAAAGCTACTGCTCTATACATAGCTCCAGTATTTATATAAGTGCAGTCTAATTTTTCTGCTAACAATTTTGCAATTGTGCTTTTTCCAGCTCCAGCAGGCCCATCTATTGCTATTATCATCTTTTATTCTCCTTTATAATTGTTATTCCTAGCTCAAGAACAAATATGAAAAACATTCCACATAAGGCTCCAAATATATCAGCTATAAAATCTGCATATTCTGCATACCTATAAGGTAAAAAAGATTGAACAATTTCTATAAATGCTCCATATATGATTGCTATAAAGAAATTAGCCCAATAGCTTCCTTGAAAGGAAATTCTATATAAAACAGCCATTACAAAAAAAGCTATAAAATGATTTAATTTGTCGGAAGTAGGAGTTTCTGGAGGAGATGGATAAAAGGACATAAATGCAATAAATATAATATAAGTGAAAAAAATCATCTTTAAAACTTTATATGAGTTATCCATTTTCCAGAAGCTCCTTTAGATTTTCATCTTTTATTTTGCTTATTTCAAATCTATCTTTCTTTAATCTTCTTGATATGATTATACTTTTTATGTCATCTTTTGCTTTT
>DTZN01000047.1 GCA_012961365.1 Hydrogenothermaceae bacterium | reverse complement strand
TTGTTCTTATTATGTACGTTTATCATTATACTATTATTTTTAATGGTTACATTTATTTTTATACTTCTATTGGTGTTGTCCATAGAGGATACATTTATATCAATCATATTTTTTATGTGAAATGCTTGCATTTTTTTTATTATTGAATATAATATTTAATGTTAATAAAAAAATAAAAAGTGAGGAGGACGCAGGATGGCAAAATTAAAACCTCTCTATGATAGAGTTGTTGTAAAACCAATTGAAGAAAAGCAAGAAAAAACTCCTTCAGGGATTATTATTCCAGACACAGCAAAAGAAAAACCTTCTGAAGGTGAAGTAGTCGCTGTTGGCGAAGGAAGACTTTTAGAAAACGGTCAAGTTGCTCCATTAAAGGTAAAAGTTGGGGACAAAGTTGTTTACAGTAAATATGCTGGTAATGAGTTTGTTGTAGATGGAGAAGAATTAATCGTTCTAAGAGAAGATGACATTTTAGCTATTATCGAAAACTAAGAAAAAAAACAAAGGAGGTGAAATAGATGGGAGCAAAAATGATTATTTATGGTGATGAAGCTAGAGCAAAATTAAAAGCAGGTGTTGATAAACTTGCTAACGCAGTAAAAGTGACTCTTGGTCCAAGAGGTAGAGAAGTTTTACTTGAGAAAAAATGGGGTTCTCCAAATGTAACAAAAGATGGAGTATCTGTTGCTAAAGAAATAGAGTTAAAAGACCCATATGAAAACATGGCAGCCCAGCTTGTAAAAGAAGTTGCATCTAAAACTGCAGATGTTGCAGGGGATGGAACAACTACTGCTACAATTTTAACTCAAGCAATTTACGCTGAAGGTTTAAAAGCAATAGCTTCAGGAGCAAATCCTGTATATGTAAAAAGAGGAATTGATGAAGCTGTAAAAGTTGTAGTAGATAAATTAAAAGAAATGTCTACTCCTGTTAGTGGAAGAAAGGAAATAGAACAAGTTGCTACAATTTCTGCAAACAACGACCCTGAAATTGGAAAAATCATTGCTGATGCTATGGAAAAAGTTGGAAAAGATGGAGTTATTACAGTAGAAGAATCTAAAACTGCAGAAACTACTTTAGAAGTAACTGAAGGTATGCAATTTGACAGAGGATATTTATCTCCATACTTTGTAACAGACGCAGAAAAAATGGAAGCAGTTTTAGAAAATCCATTTATTCTCATTTATGAAAAGAAAATTAGCAACATAAAAGAACTTTTACCAGTTCTTGAAAAAGTTGTTCAAACAAACAGACCACTTCTAATAATTGCTGAAGATGTAGAAGGTGAAGCACTTGCAACACTTGTTGTAAACAATATCAAAGGTGTTCTTAAAGTATGTGCTGTTAAAGCTCCGGGATTTGGAGAAAGAAGAAAAGCAATGCTTCAAGACATTGCTATCTTAACAGGTGGAACAGCTATAACTGAAGACCTTGGAATTGCATTAGAAAATGTAGATTTAGATATGCTCGGTCAAGCTGACAAAGTAGTAGTTGATAAAGATAACACTACAATTGTTGGCGGAAAAGGAAATCAAGAAGATATTAAAGCTAGAATTGAGCAAATCAAAAAGCAAATTGAAACTACTACTTCAGATTATGATAGAGAAAAACTCCAAGAAAGACTTGCTAAACTCTCTGGTGGAGTAGCAATTATCGAAGTTGGTGCTGTAAATGTTTTTAATTTCAAATTAATCCTTTAAAGCAAGTGGAACTAATACTGAGCTTCTTTTTTTGAGGGTTTTTTTAATTTTCAATCAATGAAGAAATGAAAGAGAATTTATGATAAAATATAAAATGAAG
>DTZN01000046.1 GCA_012961365.1 Hydrogenothermaceae bacterium | reverse complement strand
TTTCAAAAGGTGTCCTTCGCCTGCCTTCTGGCAGGGAACTACTATCGGCTATGTCTTTTAAGACACTCGCCGAATACTTGCTAAATAAATTCAGTTTTATTGGTCTTGATAGTTTGTCTAACCAATTTCGCAGCCTTAAAAACTCTTCTCTTGCTTTCTCTCCTATACCTTTTATCGCTATGTTTAATGCTCCATTTAAGTCTGCATTGTAAACCTTGCCTGTTATATGGTCTTTGAAAAGACCTCTTTTTTCTCTTTTTCCATTAAATTGTTTTGTTTTTAAATCCCCTGACACTGATGATGTCTTTGATGTGTATCTTTCATCTTCAGTTATTATTAAATCTATTCCTGCTATTTCACACTTGTATTTTAATGTTTGTATAAACTTTCCAAGTGGTATAGCTCTAAAGGTTTGGTTAAATCTTTTTCCTTTTTTGTTTTCTTTCTGGTATTCTCCCATTAATCCTTTTGATATTATTATTGCCCCTATATTTTCTCTTAATGCTAATGAAACTAAAAGGTTTGAAACACTACTAAAAAACTGTTTTATTCTTTTGTTTCTGTAGTTCCATAGTTTCTTATGTGCTTTCTCTTTTCCTTCTGATTGTAGTTTTGCTGATATTTTGTTTACCCACTGATTGAATGATTTTACTGGTTTTCCGTTCACTATTAAACTTCTTATGTTTTCTTTGTTTGATACTACTGATATAAAGTTGTTTATTCCTATATCTATTGATAGAAAATGCTCTTTGTTTAGAGATTCTTTCTCTACAGTTTGCTCATATATTATAAGTGCATCTATATATCCTTCTTCTCTCCAGATTAGCTTTAAGTGATTGGTTTTTATTCCTTCTGGCACTTTTATTTTTACTGCTTTAAAGTCTTTTCCTATTCTTACTACTATGTGATTTGATTTTCCTCTTTTTAGCTTCCTTTTATCTGCAATCATATTTGGATTTGTTTCTATTGTGTAATAGTGTAGTTTTGATAATTTCCTTGGTAGTGGTAGATTTGCTTTTTCTCCTTTTTTCCATTTTTCTACTACTGATTTAAACTCTCTTACTAAAACATTTACAAGCATTTTAGCAGTATCAGAGCCTATTTTGTCTTGCCACAGGTCTACTAATTGTTTTTGTATATCTTTTATTTTTTTGTTTTCAAATTGCAGTTTCTCTTTTCCTTTTATGTATTTTTCTAAAAAACTAACAGACAAAAAAGGTTTTATACTCTTTGTTTGTTTAAAGTATTCCAAAGCTGTAATATAGATTAGATTTTTAAAATGCTGAAATGTTTTTGAGGCTCTTGATAGTTTCTTAACTGCTGATTTTTTACTTATCTGAATGCTTAAAGTTAAAGTTATGCTATCCATTTGTTCTATATAGACAAACCTGTAAACTTTGCAAACTCACTTATGGAATAATATTTTTTCATTTAAATTGGCTTTACATTTTTTATTGATTTATAATGAATCATAAGAAATTTTATCGGTAATGTCAAGGAGGTTACTCCTCTTGACTTTTTTCC
>DTZN01000045.1 GCA_012961365.1 Hydrogenothermaceae bacterium | reverse complement strand
TCTTTTCAAATCTATTCTACGAAAACCTTTAGACCACATATAGCAGTTATATTGAATATAGATATAGACCATTTAAATTGGCATAAGAAACTAAAGCATTATGTATGTTCAAAGCTAAGGATTACAAAAAACCAAACATTTGAAGATTACTTAATTATAAATAAAAACTTAAAAAATTTAAATTTTAAGACGAAGGCTAAGATAATAGAAATAAATACAAAAGAAACAGAAATTCTCAATCTAGAAAGAATAAAACTAAAAGGTAAACACAACTTAGAAAATATATCTGTGGCAATACAAATATCAAAAATTTTTAATTTGAAGCTGGAAAAAGTAAAAGAAATTATTGAAAACTTTTCTCCTTTAGAACATAGATTAGAGTTTTTAGGGACCTTTAATGGAGTAAAAATATACAATGACGCCAAATCTACAACAGTTCAAGCAACGAGAAAAGCTATAGAAGCAATAGATGGCTTTATAATTTTAATAGCTGGAGGAATTGATAAAGGAGGAAATTTTAAAGATTTAAGGAATTCTTTAAATAAAAAGGCAAAATTGGTTATTCTAATTGGTAAAGATAAAGAAAGAATAAAGAAAGATATAAATTTTAAAAATACAGTTTTTGCTAATACTTTGGAAGAAGCACTAAATATTGCCATAAAGTATTCCGAAAAAGAAGATACTATCTTATTTTCACCAGGGTGTGCAAGTTTTGACATGTTTAAAAATTATATGGATAGAGGAAACCAGTTTAAAAATCTTGTTAATAAGCTAAAAGCAAAATGATATCTAATATATACTTCGATAGGCTTTTATTTTTCCTTTTCTTAGTGCTTGTTATTACAGGAGGTATATTTGTATATAGTGCTGTTTCTGTTGATATCTTTTATAAGTCTAATCCTTATAAAATAATAATAAAAGAACTAATAATTTTATTTGCAGGAATTATTGCGTTTATTATTGGATATATAACTTCTATGGAATTTTTAAAACGCTTTGGTTATGCAATTACCATTTTTGCAATATTCTTACTTATTTTTGTTTTAGTTGTTGATTTTGCTCTTGGTAAGAAAATAAAAAGGTGGCTTAATCTTGGATTTTTTAGATTTCAACCTTCAGAGTTTGCAAAATTTGCAATTATAGTATTTATAGCAACTTACTTACACAAAAAAAGAAAGGATTTTAAAATAAAAGATTGGCAGAAAGTTTTGGCATTATACTCAGTTATTGCTATTATCTCATTTTTGGTTTTAATTGAACCTCATAAAGGAGGAGCTTTATTTTTATTTACACTTGGATTTTTAGTAATATCATCTTCATACTTACCTTTTAGATACACATTTTTACCGTTTATTCTTAGCCTACCTATTTTTGGTTTGGCTATTTTCTTGTCGGACTATGCAAGAAGTAGAATAGAAACATTTATAGACCCATTTCATGCAAGTTCAAAGCAGGTATTACAAGCACTTGGGGCTTTTGCAAAAGGAGGATTTTTAGGGGAAGGGCTTGGAGCAGGTATTCAAAAATTAAAATTTTTGCCGGAGATACATACAGACTACATATTTGCCCTTATTGGAGAAGAGCTTGGATTTATTGGAGCAGTTTCTATTGTTGTTATTTTTACGCTTATTTTGTGGAGAGGAATACACATATCTTTAAGTAGGCAAGATATGTTTACACAAACTATAGGAGTTGGAATAACTTTTTACATAACGCTACAAGCTTTATTTCATATGATGGTAAATGTTGGGGCTTTTCCACCAACAGGTTTTACATTACCATTTATTAGTTATGGAGGTTCTTCTTTTTTAATTACTATGTATTGTGCAGGGCTACTGCTTAGGGTTTCAAAGGAACCTGTAAAATCTCCATTTGTTGAGGATTAAAAATGAAAAAGGTATTTATTGCAGGAGGAGGAACAGGAGGACATTTTTATCCTGCATTAGCTTTAGCTGAATATCTAAAGAATAGGGAATATAAGATTTATTACTTTGGAACACAAAATGGTATAGAAGGAAGAAAGAAATTTTTAGCAGATAAGATTTACTTATTTGATTTAAAAGCAGTAAGGGTAAAAGGTTTTTTAAAAAAAATTAAAGGGATATTTTCTCTATTAAATGCATCATTTAAGATTTATAAAATTTTGAAAAAAGAGAAACCAGATTTTGCAATATGCTTTGGAGGATACACAAGCGTTCCTTTAGGACTTGCAAGTTTTTTTTCAGGAACAAGGTTATATATTCACGAGCAAAATTCAATTCCATCTTATACTAATAAACTGCTTTCAATTTTTGCAAAAAAAATATTTATTACATTTAAAACTACAGAAAAATATTTCCCTAAAAATAAAACATATTTAACAGGGCTTTCAATTAGAAAATCCTTAAAAGAAAAGCTTGCTATATCAAAGGAAGAAGCAAGAAAGCAGTTAAATTTACCCCTTGATAAAACAGTAGCTTTAATTTTCGGAGGAAGTCAAGGGGCTGTAAAAATCAACTCCATTGTGATAAGTTTAGCAGAAAAGTTTAAAGATATTTTATTTATCCATATCCAAGGGAAACACAAAGTAGAAAATTATAAAAAAACAGATAATATAATTGTCTTTGATTATTTTGATGATATAGGGTTATTATATAAAGCTTGTGATATTGTTATATCAAGGTCTGGTTCTGCAACAGTTAATGAGATTTTAGCATTTGGAAAAAAAGCTATATTTATACCATTTCCTTATGCTGCTTCTAATCATCAATACCATAATGTTAAGTGGCTAGAAGAAAAGGGGCTTTGTAAAATATTGTTAGAAAATAGTATTGAAAGGCTAACTGCTTTTTTAGAAGAATTTTTAAAAAAACATATTAATGAAAAAGAAATGCAAAAACTTGCTATACTAAATGCAGAGGAAAAAATTTACAATCTTATAATAGAATGAAAATCTTAGAAAATATTAAATTATCTAATTTTTCTACAATAAAAATAGGAGGGGTTGCAAAAAAAGTATATTTTCCTGAAAATTTAGAGGATATTGTATATTTAATAAAATTATCTCAAGATACCAATAAAAAACTTATTCCTATTGGAATAGGAAGTAATTTAATTTTTAAAGACGGTTTTTTAGATTATATTTTCGTTTCCACTAAGTGTTTAAAAGATTTAAATCTAAGACAAAGTGGAGAATACATTTATATAAATGTTCAGGCTGGGGTTAGTTTTAAAACTTTAGTTAACATAGTAAAAAAATACAATCTAGAAGGTTTTGAAAACCTTTCAGGTATACCTGCATCTATAGGGGGGGCTGTTGCTATGAATGCAGGAGCTTATGGAAGTGAAATTTTTGATATTGTTGAAGAAGTTTACTGGATAAATAATAAAGCTGAGCTAATTGTTTCAAAGAAAGAAGATATTAAATACTCTTATAGATACTCACAATTTCAAGAAGAAGGTTTTGTCTATAAAGTAATTTTAAAGCTAAAAAAATCAAATAAAGATATTTCTAAAATAATAAAAAATCATCTAATAGAAAGAAACAAAAAACAACCATTAAATCTTCCAACAACAGGTTCAACATATAAAAATCCAGAAGGTAATTTCGCAGGATATTTACTTGAGAAAATAGGTTTTAAAGGAAAGAAAATAGGAGATATAGGTTTTTCTGAAAAGCATGCAAATTTTTTAGTAAACTATAAAGATGCTAAATTTAAAGACTTAAAGAAGCTTTTAGAAATTGCCGAAGAAAAAGTAAAAAAAGAATTTAATATAAACCTTGAAAGGGAAGTAAAAATAATTGAATAAGAGTAATTTGAAGGTAGCACTTTTATATGGAGGAAATTCTTCAGAAAGACAAATTTCCATAAAAACAGGAAAAGCTGTAGAAAATGCTTTAAAAAATCTTGGCTATGATTATAAAGTCTTTGACCCTATAGAAAAGCAAAAATTTATAAATGATATATTGCAATATAATCCAGATTTGGCATTTATTGCTTTGCATGGGAAAGGAGGGGAAGACGGTCAAATTCAAGCGATACTAGACTTTTTTGGTATTAAATACACAGGTTCAGGCCCAAAAACAAGTGCAATATGTATGGATAAAAATTTAACAAAAAATATACTAAGAAACTATTCTATACCTGTTCCAAAGGATTATGCTTTGGAAAATATAAAATTTCCTGTAGTTTTGAAACCTTCAGAGGAAGGTTCATCAATAGGGGTTCATATTATTTTTAATAAATCAGAGCTAAAAAAAGCATTACAAGATTTAAAAAATTACGAAAATATCCTTATTGAAGAATATATAAAAGGAAGGGAATTAACAGTAAGTATTCTAAATGATAAAGTTTTACCAATTATTGAAATTAAAGTAAAAAATGGTTTTTATGATTATGAAAATAAGTATTTCTCTAACGAAACTAAATATATATGTCCTGCTAAACTTCCTTTTGTTATAGAAGAAAAGGTTAAAACTTATGCTAAAAAGGCTTATAATATTCTTAAATGTAAAGGAGCTGTTAGAGTGGATTTTATACTATCAGAAGATAATACTCCTTACTTGTTAGAAATAAATACTGTCCCAGGAATGACAGAACATAGCTTACTACCAAAATCTGCAAAGGTCATTGGTTATACGTTTGAGCAATTAGTAAATGAGATAATTATTGAGGCTTTAAATGAAAAAAAATAAAAAGTATATAATTGGCTTATCATTTTTAGTTATTTGTTCTATACTTGGCATACAACTTGCAAAAACTCCTCAAATTAAAAAGTTAATTCAAATTAAGGTTGTAAAAGTTAAAGGAACTGATAGGTTAACAAAAGAAGATGTTTCAAAAATATTTCAAAATCAAAATTGGTTTTTTTTAGATGAAAAAGAAATAGAAGAAAAAATGAAAAAAGAATTTCCATTTATAAAAAATATAAAATTGCAAAGATTATTTGTTAATGAAGTAAGATTATTAGTTTTAGAAAGAGAACCATTTGCTATTGCTATAACAAATCAAGGGAAATATATAATAGATGATGAAGGTTTTATCTTAAAATACTACAAATTAGAAAATGAAAACTATCCCCTAGTCATATATAAAGATAAAAAAATAAACCTACAAAAAATTTCTGCTTTAATGGATATTTATACAAAAGTTTCTAAATTCTATAAACCACCTGTTAAATTTATTGTAAATGGTAGGAGAATATCTTGTATAACTAAAGATGATAAAATATTTATATTTGATTTTCTTAATTACAAAAAAGAACTTGAAAAATTTCAAGTTTTTGCGAAAAAGGTAAATATAAAACAATATAAATATATGGATTTTAGCTTTGATTCTATGGTTGTATCAAGGAGATAAACAATGAAAACAAACAATGTAATAGTTGCATTAAATGTAGGAACATCAAAGACAGTTGCTTTAGTGGGAGATATTGATGAACTTGGGGATTTAACAATAATAGGTTATGGTGAAGCTGAAACTAAAGGTATAGATAAGGGTTTAATATCAAATCCAAATGATGTTATAAGAAGTATAAAAGAAGCATTAGTTCAAGCATCTAACTCTTCTGGAGTAAAAATATCTAGTGTTATTGCTAATTTAGGAGGGTTCCATATAGAATTTAGAAATGAAGCAGATTTCTTAAGTTTTGGAACTGCACAAAAAGATATTACTGATTTTGATATCTCAACACTTTCTCAAAAAGTAAAAGAAAAAATAGAAGAAGAACAACATAAATTAATTCACATTATCCCAAAAAGATTTATTTTAGATGATGAAAACGAAGTTGTTGAGCCTGTTAACTGCCTTGCATCAAAACTTGAAGGAGAGTTTCATATAATTTTAACTAAATTAAATACATATTCAAACCTAAAAAGAGTTATAGAAATGACAGGGATAAAAGTAGCAGATTTTGTTGCTAATGCTGTAGCATCTGCTACATCAACAATTTTTGATGAAGAAAAAGAAATGGGGGTTTTACTTATAGATATTGGTGGAGGAACTACAGATTATACTGTGATAGGTCCAAACAGTTATGAATATACTGCGTCTCTTCCTTTAGGAGGAAACAATATTACTTTGGATATTTCACATAGATTTAAAATCCCTAAAAAAGATGCGGAAAAAATAAAAGTGGAACATGGCATTGCAACTCTTGAAGCATTGGAAAGTGAAAAAGAGATAGAAGTTTATCCTATTGGTAGTGAACAACCTATATACATTTCTCATTATGAACTAGTTGATACTATAGAAGCTAGACTTGAGCAAATATTTACTTTAGTTAAAGAAGATTTAGAAAAGGCTCAAGTTCTTGAAAAAGTTAATGGAGGGGTTGTTTTAACTGGAGGTGTTGCAAATACTCCATATATAAAAGATTTAGCATATGATATTTTTAAAGCAGATGTAAGGATAGGAAAACCAACTAACTATAAGGGATTTAGTGATAAAATAAATTTACCGCAGTATGCTACTGCAGTAGGTATAATGCTATTTAAAAAGAATTCTTTTAAACAGATAGAATTTGATATGATGGAAAATACAGGAAATGATTTTGTTGGAATTGTAAAGAAAATTCTTGATAAAATTAAAAGTATCTTTTAATAGGGACTAAAGAGGTAAAAAAATGGAAAATTTTAATTTAGATGCAAAAAGTCCTTCTAAAATTAAAGTTTTTGGCGTTGGTGGTGGTGGTAGTAATGCAGTTGCAAGAATGTATCAAGAAGGATTAAATGATGTTGAGCTTTTTATTGTAAATACTGATTTACAACACTTAAATATGCTCCCTGTTCCTAATAAAATTCACATCGGTGAAAATATAACAAAAGGACTTGGAGCTGGAGCAAAACCTGAAATTGGAGAAGCTGCTGCAAAAGAAAGTATAGACAAAATTAAAGAAGTTATGGATGGGGCAGATATGATTTTTATTGCCGCAGGTCTTGGAGGAGGAACAGGGACTGGGGCTTCTCCTATTTTAGCTCAAGCGGCAAAAGAATTAGGAATTTTAACTGTTGCAGTAGTTTCTCTTCCTTTTGAATTTGAAGGGCCTTTAAGAAAAAAAGTTGCTGAAAGTGGACTAAATAAACTGAAAGATGTTGTTGATACTTTCCTTGTCATAAATAATCAAAGATTGACAGAAATAGCAAGTAGTGAGCTTTCTATCTTGGAAACGTTTAAACTTGTTGATGATGTTTTATATAGAGCAGTAAGGGGAATTACTGATATTATTTATAAACCGGGTCTTGTTAATGTTGATTTTGCTGATGTTAAAACAATAATGGAAAGTGGTGGAAAGGCATTAATAGGAATAGGAAGTGGAACAGGAAAAAGTAAAATAGAAAATGCAGTAAAAGATGCTACAACCTCTCCATTGCTTGAAGGAACTTCCATAAAAGGTGCAAAAAGATTACTTGTTAATGTAGAAATGAGCCCAGAACTATCTTATACAGAATTAAATGAGGCTATTTCTCAAATTAAAGAAACTGCTCACGAAGAATGCCAGATTATTTTTGGAGCTACTATAGATAATGAAGCAGAAGATGAAATAAGACTAATTGTTGTAGCCACAGATTTTGAAGGGGAAAAAGAACAAGGAAAAAAACAAGTAATAACAAGAAAAACTATAGGTAGAAAACTTATAAAACAAGAAGAGGTAGAAACTAAAGAAGAAATTATTAAAAAGCCGCCTATAAATGAAACTATATACTCAGATTTAGACTTTCCTCCTTATCTTAGAAGAAAGAAAAAAGGTGGCGATATTAATTGAGATTAGAAGTAGCGGATTTTTTTACCCTTTCCCGTCTTTTATTTACCCCTGCTTTGATTTTTTCTGTTTTAAAAGGCTGGTATATAGTATCAGGTTTTGTGGTTATTTTGGTAATTATATCAGATTGGTTAGATGGCATAATTGCAAGAAGGTTAAAAAAAGTTACTAAACATGGCGAATTACTAGACCCAGCTGTAGATAAAATATTTACAATATCAGCATTAGCTGTATTTGTTGAAAAACATTTTATTTCTTCTTTTGTTATTTTTTTAGTTGTAGCTAGAGAAATGATTATTACTTGGCTTAGAAGTGTGATGGTTAATAAAGGAATAGTAGTTCCAGCATCATTTTCAGGTAAAGTTAAAACATCTTTGCAGATGGCTGGAATATTTCTACTTGCTATAAACCAAGTATTTATAGGGAATATGCTCATATGGATTTCTGTTGTGATAGCATATATTTCAGCATTTGAGTATCTAAAACTATTAAAAGAGTAAAAATGGACTGGCAATTTATTGGATACATAGCTTTTACATATTTGTTTGCTTCTATTCCTTTTGGATATGTAATTGGTAAACTTTTTGGTAAAGATATTACTAAAAAAGGAAGTGGAAACATTGGTGCCACTAATGTAACAAGGACTATAGGAAAAAAAGCAGGCATTTTAGTTCTAATTTTGGATTTACTTAAAGGATTTATCCCTGTTTATTATGCAAAATATTTATTTTTTGATACAAAACATATAGCAATTGTAGCATTAGCTGCAGTGATTGGTCATTGTTTTTCCATTTTTATGAAATTTAAAGGAGGAAAGGGAGTAGCAACTGGTTTTGGGGTTTTAATTGCTATCTCTGGAAAAGTAGCCTTAATAACTTTTTTAGTCTGGCTTGGAACATTTTTGGTTTCTGGATATGTTTCTCTTGCTTCAATAATTTCTGCATCTTTGTCATGGGTAATGATTTTTTATTTAGTAGGAGATTTATACTTAACAAAAACAGTTTTGTCTTCTTCAATTTTAATACTTTTTAAGCATTCATCTAACATAGAAAGGCTATTAAAAGGAACAGAAAGTAGATTTATATATAAGGATTAATTTTTTTCTAATCCTAGTTTTTTTACAATTGTATCTACTACTTTATCAATATTGGTTTTTTCTTTTGAAGAAGTTAAAATGATTGGAACATTACTAGGTAATTCTAAAGTTTCCTTTATTATTTTTTTAGCTTTTGCTTTTTCGCTTTGGTTTAACTTATCCATTTTTGTTGCAACAACAATATAAGGTATTCCTAAATCTTCTAGATAATCTTTCATTACTTTATCTAATACAGTAGGCTTGTGTCTACTATCAACGAGTAGAACAACCAGTCCTAAATTTTGTCTAGTTTTAAAGTAATTATCTATCATCTTTTTCCATTTTTCCTTTTCTTTTTTAGATACAGAAGCATAGCCATATCCTGGAAGGTCTACAAAATACATGTTGTCATTGAGAAGAAAAAAATTTATAAGTCTTGTTTTACCAGGGCTAGAACTTACTTTTGCAATTTTTCTATTGAGAATTGCATTTATCAAAGAAGATTTTCCAACATTAGACCTCCCAACAATGGCAACTTCTGCCCTGTCAGGAGGTGGATAGTCTTTTGGGGAAACTGCACTTTTAATAAATTGAACTTTTTTTATTTTCATATTAACTTGCTTTTTCGTAGAGTAAAACAGGAGGTTTTTTCTTTAAAACAACATCTTTGTCTATTATTACCTTTTTAACTCCTTTCTTTTGAGGAATTTCATACATTACATCAAGCATTATTTCTTCAACGATAGCCCTTAAACCTCTAGCTCCTGTTTTTCTTTTTATAGCTTCCCTTGCTATTTCTCTTATAGCATCTTCTGTAAATTCTAAATCTACTCCATCCATAGCAAGTAATTTTTTATACTGCTTAATAAGAGCATTTTTAGGCTCTGTTAAAACTCTAACAAGGGCATCTTCATCTAGTTCATCTAAAACAGCAACCACTGGAATTCTCCCAACAAATTCTGGTATTAAACCAAATTTAATTAAGTCTTCTACTTGAACCTGATGAAGAATATTCCCTTCTTCTTCTTTTGATTTTATATCACTTGTAAAACCTATACCTTTTTTACCAATTCTTTGTCTTATAATATCCTCAAGTCCTACAAAAGCTCCACCAAGGATAAATAGAATATTACTTGTATCCATCTGTATAAACTCTTGGTGAGGATGTTTCCTACCTCCTTGTGGAGGTATATTTGCTATTGTTCCTTCTAGTATTTTAAGAAGTGCCTGTTGAACACCTTCTCCTGAAACATCTCTTGTTATAGAAGGATTTTCTCCAGATTTTTTAGCTATTTTATCTATTTCATCTATATAGATAATACCCTTTTGGGCTTTTTCTATATCATAATCTGCAGCTTGAACTAATCTAACAAGGATACTTTCAACATCTTCTCCAACATATCCAGCTTCTGTTATATTTGTAGCATCAGCTATTGCAAATGGAACATTTAAAATTTTTGCTAAAGTTCTTGCAAGTAATGTTTTTCCTGAACCTGTTGGTCCTATTAGTAGGATATTACTCTTTTCAAGTTCTACATCATTATCTTGTAGTTTTTCTTTAGATAGTATTCTTTTGTAGTGATTATAAACAGCAACTGATAAAACTTTTTTTGCTCTTTCCTGCCCGATAACATATTCATCTAATTTCTTTTTTATTTCCGCAGGTGAAGGAAGTTTATCTAGTTCTTCTTGTATCTTTTCTTCACTATTTAATTCTTCTTTTATAAGTAAATCACACTGTTTTACACAGTCATCACATATATGAATATCATCGGGACCTTCTATTAAAACTTTTGCCTCACTTTGGGTTTTACCACAAAAAGAACATTTTTTTTCTGCCATTAACTACCTCTTCTCTCCAATACTTTGTCTATAAGACCGTATTCTTTTGCTTCATACGCAGACATAAAGTAATCTCTTTCTGTATCTTGCTCTATTTTTTCAACAGGTTTGCCTGTAAATTCAGAAAGTTTTTCATTTAGATATTTTTTTAACCTTAAAATTTCTTTTGCGTGGATTTCTATATCTGTAGCTTGTCCTTGAAAACCTCCTAAAGGTTGGTGAATCATTATTCTAGAGCTTGGTAAAGCATATCTTTTTCCTTTTGTCCCAGCTGCAAGTAAAAATGCTCCCATTGATGCTGCTTGCCCCATACAAATTGTAACCACATCGGGTTTTATATACTGCATAGTGTCATAAATAGCAAGTCCTGCAGTAACAACTCCACCAGGGGAATTTATATAAAGATATATATCTTTATCAGGGTCTTCAGATTCTAAAAATAAAAGCTGTGCCACAATTAAGTTTGCAATATGGTCGTCAATTGGAAAGCCTAGTAGAACAATTCTATCTTTTAAAAGCCTAGAATAGATGTCGTAAGCCCTTTCTCCTCTTGGGGTTTGCTCAACAACAATAGGAACTAACTGGCTTACAATTTTATCTATATCATTATTACTCATTATTTTTCCTCCGATTTGTTATTTTCTTTTTTAGTTTCTTCTTGATTTTCTTCTGTTTGTTCTTCTAATTTTCCGTATTTTTCTTCATATTCTTCTTTAGTCATTTCTACAACATTAGCCTTTTCTTTAATAAGGTCAAGAACTTTTCTCTTTAATATTTCATATCTAATATTTGCAATTTGTCCATTTTCTTCTAGATAGTTTTTAACCTGTGTAAATGGTGCATTGGAGTTTTCTGATAATTTTTCAATTTCTTTGTCTATTTCTTCTTCTTTGACTTTTATTCCTTCTTTTTCTGCAATTTTATTTAAAACAAACATTATTCTTACATTTTTAATAGCAGTAGCTTCAAGTCCTTGTGCAACAGCATTAATCATGTCTTGGTTTGGTTTTATCCCAAGATTTTGTAATTGTTTTAAGTAGTTATTAATTAAGAATTCAAGCTCTGCTTTAAGTAAAGAAGTTGGAACTTCAAAATCATACTGTTTTGCAAGTTCATCAATTATCTTTTGGTAAAGCTCTGCTTCTTTTGCTTCTTTTACTTGTTTTTCTAAATCTTCTTTTATTTTCCTTTTGGCTTCTTCTACATTTTCTCCAAGTCCAAGTTTTTTTACAAATTCATCGTTAAATTCTGGTAAGTTTTTCTTTTTAACTTCAAGAATTTCTATATCTACAGTAGCTTCACCTATCTCTTCTCCTTTTTCATTGTATAAAGGAATATTTTCTAAATGAATTTTATCTCCTGCTTTTTTACCTTTTACTTCATCTTCAATCTCCTTTCTTAATTGATTTGCTCCAACAATTACCTCAAGTTCATCTGTCTCATTGTTTCCTTCTTCATCAGTAATGCTATATTTTATTTTTATAAGGTCTCCTTCTTCCACTTCTTTGTCTTCTGTTTCATAAGTAGCATTTTGGTCTAATAATCTTTGAATAGTTTTCTCTACATCTTCATCTGTAACTTCATATTTAATCATCGGTATTTCAAGACCTTCATAATCTTTTAATTCAAATTCTGGAGCTACTTCAAAAGTTATTTTAAATGTTATTTTGTTATCACCTTCTAAATTTATGTCTCCAAATCCTAAATCAGGAGAAACAGGTTTTAAATTTTTTTCTTCTAAAATGTTTTCTAACTTTTCTTCTACGAATTTTCTAACTACTTCTCCTTTTATTGCTTCTTTGTATCTTGCTTTTATGATAGATTTAGGAGCATGTCCTTTTCTAAAACCTTTAATTGAAACATTTTTTGATATTTCTTTAATAGCATTTTCTACATAATTTTTAATATCTTCACCACTATCTTCAATAGTTAAAATTCTAACTAAGCCTTTTTCTTCTACTGCTACATTCATTCTTTTGCCACTCCTTAAAAATTTTTTATAAAAAATTTAAACCTTTATATTATATAGCTTTATATATCCCAAAGTAAATCAAAAAGTTGTGAAGAAAACTTAACTTTTATTTCATAAAAACTTAACATAGCAGGCTTAAACTATAATCACAATCAAATTTTGTGAGGTAAAAAAAATGAAGAAACTCAAAGAAAAAAGGGAAGCAGATTTTAGATTTGAGGAAGTTGAGTTTGTTTGTAAATGTGGAAATAAAAAAAGAGAAATCATTCCAGTAGCAAATAATACTGGGGTGTTAGATGTAAAATGTGAAAAGTGTGGTTATAGAAATTTAGAAATTAGAATTTTTGAAGATGTTTCCTAATGGAAACTTTTTCTTTTTTTATTTAATTTAAGTGAAAACTTAATTTCCATAATTTTTATAATCATTAAAAATTAGGAAATATTCATCTAATTTTTGTTGAAATAATCCAATCATCAATTCATAAAAATAAAAGCTAAGATTAAACAATTTAGTTTTTACAAAGATTTTTTTATAATTTAATAAAAACATTTTCTTGGAGAAAATTATGGCAAAGATAGGAACAAATCTAACAAGATTTAT
Source organism: Hydrogenothermaceae bacterium (assembly GCA_012961365.1). Taxonomy (GTDB): domain Bacteria; phylum Aquificota; class Aquificia; order Aquificales; family Hydrogenothermaceae; genus Hydrogenothermus. The sequence goes on along the minus strand of DTZN01000045.1, from coordinate 1,472 downwards.
TCTAGAAGAAGAAAGGAAATATCCAAATGCAACAGGTTCTTTATCTTTAGCTTTAAATACGATAGCTTCTGCATGTAAAGTTATAGCTTCTCATGTTAGAATGGCAGGTTTAGTTGATATTTTAGGTAAAGCAGGAAAAACAAATATTCAAGGTGAAGAGGTTCAAAAACTTGACGAGCTTTCAAATGAAATTTTAATAGAGTATTTATCAGATTGTGGAGAGTTTTATGCATTAGCTTCTGAAGAATTAGATGAGCCTATTTTCCCTGAAAATGGTAAAAATGGAAAATATATAATTTCTTTTGACCCATTAGATGGTTCATCTAATATTGATGTAAATGTTAGCATTGGGACTATTTTCTCTATTCATAAAAAACTGGAAGGAAATATTAATGATTTTTTACAAGAAGGATACAAGCAAGTTGCTGCAGGATATGTTATTTATGGCTCATCTACTATGCTTGTTTATTCTACTGGAAATGGAGTTAATGGATTTACTCTAGACCCTTCAGTTGGAATGTTTTTACTTTCTCATCCTAATATAAAAATACCTGAAAAAGGAAAAATTTACTCAATAAATGAGGCAAATGCTAAAAAATGGGATAAAGAAGGATTAAAAGATTTTGTAGAAAACTTAAAAGAAGAAGGATATACTTCTAGATATATAGGTTCTATGGTTGCTGATGTTCATAGAACTTTAATTAAAGGTGGAATTTTTGCTTATCCATCTGATAAGAAAAATAAAAATGGTAAATTAAGACTTCTTTATGAAGCATCTCCTATGGCATTTTTGATTGAGCAAGCAGGTGGCAAAACTACAACTGGGGAAGAAAATATACTAAAAGTTAAACCTTCAAATATACATCAAAGGGTTCCTGTATTCTTAGGTTCAAAGAAAGAAGTAAACCAATTACTTGAGTTTTTAAATGGCTAATATAATACCTGTAGTTATAGGAGGTGCTTTAGGGGCACTTCTTAGATACTTTGTTTCCACTTTTGCTGTTAAGCATTTTGGAACAAGCTTTCCCTATGGAACTTTAATTGTTAACACAATTGGTTCATTTTTAATGGTTTTTTTTATGATTTTATTTTTTGAAAAACTCAATGCGTCAGATAGCTGGAGATTATTTTTTGCTGTTGGATTTTTAGGGGCTTTAACTACTTTTTCTTCATTTTCTTATGAAACAATTATGCTCTTTGAAAAAGGAAATATAACAAAGGGAATTTTAAATATTATTTTAAATAACGTATTTTCTATATCTGCCGGAGTTTTAGGCTTTATTGTTGCAAGATATTTTATATACAAATTATAGTCGAAATATTTAGAGGAAATAGATCCTTATATAACTATATTTTAACTGGCGATATATTTCTTATATTTCTTTAGGATAAATTTCGCTTTTAATCCTCCTACTTGAAGTGAGGAGATACAAAAGCGGTCGTTTACGAAGTAAACGACAATAAATTCCTGT
>DTZN01000044.1 GCA_012961365.1 Hydrogenothermaceae bacterium | reverse complement strand
TCTTTGTTTTTGTACAACAACAAAGTGATGTCTACCTCGTAGCTCTTTTTTTCTCATTGGGTTCAATTATAGCTGGGATTTTATCTCTCTACCTCATTAAAAAAGAATTTAACATAACATTCCAATTTCAAAAACAAGAAACACTTAGGTTCTATCTTATTGATGGTTGGCATGTCTTTTTGTCTAGGTTTTATGTCTCCCTTTATACCACAACCAACATCTTATTATTGGGTCTCTTTACCAATAACTTAGCCGTCGGATACTATGCCGTCATTGAAAAAATTGTTCTTGCCATTGGGGGTATTTTTCTGGTGTTTGTAAGTATTTAAAAAAGTTTTGCCAACTTCTAGAAAGTTCATCTAATACAATTTGAGCAGCTTTGCTTTGTAGTGATTTTTTATGTATAGATGTATCTTTTAGTTTGTTATATAGGTCAAATATATTTGGTTTAGCAAGTTTGTTTTTTACAAGGAAGTTTGCTTCATTCCAGAGTTTACCTGCATGATAGGTTATATAGCCTAACACCATGCTTGTAGTTGGGTCTACATTATTTAGCTCTATTCTTAAACTTCTTTTTACTTTCCTTGACATTCTTCAATATACCTTTTTATTATAGTATGGTAAAAAAATACGAGAAAAGCAAGCCTTTTTAAGTTAAAACTGGAAAAAAACGCTAAAACGAATTTACGGTTTTTAGTCGTGCTTTTTGTATTCTATTGCCAAAGCAAAGGGCTTAAAAAAGCAAAAAACTTTCTATAAATAACATACAGGTAATATAATATTTGTGTCTAATATTTACAAGGTTTTAAGGGCAGATATGCAACTACATGCAATAATCTATGGAAAAGTTCAAGGAGTAGGATTTAGATATTTTACTAAGAATATGGCAAATTCTCTTGGTGTTAAAGGTTGGGTTAGAAATAATCCAGATGGAACTGTAGAGTTAGTAGCTGAAGCTGATAAAGAAACTTTAGATAAATTTTTAAAAAAGTTGTGGATTGGTCCTCCTTTATCTAATGTCGAAAACATTAAATACGAGTTTAAGGAGGAAGAAGGAGGTTTTAGAAATTTTGAAATTAGGTATTAAGTTTTTTTTCTTATCTTTGCTAATATTTTCATTTGCTTTTGCTAAAACTCATATAGTTAAAAAAGGAGAAAGTCTTGCCTCAATTGCTAAAAAATATAAAGTTAGTGTAAAAAAGTTAATAAAAATTAATAACTTAAAAAAGCCATATATAATTCGCCCAGGTCAAAAACTTAAAATTCCAGAAAAGAAAAATATTTCAAAAATTTCTAATAAAGCAAAAACTATACAAAATTGTAAAGTTGTTCACAAAGTAAAAAAAGGAGAAACTCTTATAAAAATAGCTAAAAAATATCGTGTTTGGGTAAGAGATTTAAAAAAAATAAATAATCTTAAAGATGATACATTAAGAGTTGGTCAGCTACTTTGTATAAAAAAAGGTAAACAAAAGAAAGTATCTACTGATAAGAAAAAAAAGAAAGTAAAAACTAAAACCATTATTGAGAAGAAAATTGTAATCCACAAGGTAAAAAAAGGTGAAAGCCTAGCATCAATAGCAAAAAAATATAAAACTTCTATAAAAGAAATTACAAAAATAAATAAACTAAAAAAACCATACATAATACACCCTGGACAAAAGCTAAAAATTCCTGTAAAAGTTGTTAAGAAAATAAAAATAGATAATTCTAAAAAATTAGAGAAAGTTTATGCTAATATGCCATTTGGATTTATATGGCCTGTAAATGGAGAAGTTATTTCTGACTTTATTGGTGAAAATAAAAATGAAGCTTTAGGACTAAATCAAATAGGAATAAAAATTAAAACAAATTGTAATGAACCTGTCCGAGCTTCTGAGAGCGGTAAAGTTTTATTTGCAGGAAATATTAATAAAACTTATGACAAAATGGTTGTGATAAGACATAGAAAAAATTACTCAACTGTTTATTCTAATTTAACAAAGCTTGCAGTAAAAGATAAACAGTTTGTAAAAAAAGGAGATATTATTGGTTATTCAGGAATAGTTGTTGAACCTGATGTTTGTGGTATATTTTTCCAAATAAGGAAAAATATGATTCCAGTAAATCCACTTGCATTGCTTCCAGAAAAAAACAAAGAGGTAAATAAATGAGCAAGCATGAAGAATTCCCAAGAATAAAGAGGCTTCCCCAGTATGTTTTTGCAGTTGTAAATGAACTTAAAGCGAAATTAAGAAAAGAAGGACAAGATATTATAGACTTTGGTATGGGAAATCCAGACCTTAAACCTGCTCAACATATTATTGATAAACTTTGTGAATCAGCCAAAAAACCACACACCCATAGATACTCTATGTCGCAAGGTATTCCTAGACTTAGAAAGGCTATATGTGATTTTTATGAACGAAGGTATGGAGTAAAACTAGACCCTGAAGAAGAAGCAATAATGACTATTGGTTCTAAAGAAGGAATTTCTCATTTAATGGTTGCAATGTTATCCCCGGGAGATATAGCTTTAGTTCCTAGTCCTAGATATCCTATACATTACTATGCACCTGTTATTGCTGGAGCAAGTGTTTTAACAGTTCCACTTCCTTTAGAAGGTTCTGTTAGTGAAAGACAGGAATTATTTTTAAAAAGGATTTATGAAACTTATGAGGATAGTTATCCTAAAGCTAAAGTTTTAATTTTAAATTTTCCCAATAATCCTACCACTATGATTGTAGAAAAGGAGTTTTTTAAAGAAATCGTAGATTTTGCAAAGAAAAAAGAACTATGGATAGTTCATGATTTTGCATATGCAGACCTTTGCTATGACGGTTATAAAGCCCCATCGATACTTGAAATTGAAGGTGCAAAAGATATTGCTGTAGAACTTTATTCTATGACTAAAGGTTTTTCAATGGCTGGCTGGAGAGTAGGTTTTGTTTTAGGTAATCCTACGATTATTTATAATTTAAAAAGATTAAAAAGTTATCTTGACTATGGAACATTTACTCCAATTCAGGTTGCAAGTGTTATTGCATTAGATAGTGATTATTCAATAGTGATGGAAAATGGAGATAAGTGAAAAGGTCTTGGCAATGCTCACAAGACTTGGCTTCACAAAGTATGAAGTTTTAACTTACTGGACATTGCTAGTCTACGGTCCAAGTACTGCAAAGGAAATTTCAGAGAAAAGTGGAATTCCATACAATAGGGTTTATGATA
>DTZN01000043.1 GCA_012961365.1 Hydrogenothermaceae bacterium | reverse complement strand
TCAAAAGAAAATTCATGATCGTTTAGATATTGCGATTGAGAAGTTAACCGATGGTTCCAGTTCCATTAATCGTATGCTTGCGGTTCATGAAGAGAAACAGAAAATTGTCATGGATGTAGTATCTCAAATTGAGCTAGAGAACCTCCTCTACTGCAAGTTGTTTGGAAATGTCTTTAATTTCCTTAACCGCCTCTTTCATGGCTTCAAGCGTCTTGTCGATATCCTCCCTGCTATGTTGGATTGAGACCGTCCACTGCTCATCGTAGCCAAGAGCCTGTGGTATTATTCCTCTTCTCAGCATAGCCATAACCCATGCATACCACCTGCCGAAGTTGTTGTACTTGACAAATTCCCTCCAGTTGTTTATTTTTCTACTGGTGAAGTATATCGTGCCGCTTGTTGCTATGTGGGATATGTTATACTCCAGCCCAGCGTCGCTTAGTATATCATCGTATCCCTTCGCTAGTTCTCTGCTTAGCTGCTGGGAGTGTTTAAGGTTCTCCTCCGTGAGTATCTTGGTTAGGGTTATGTATGATGCTGTTACTGAGAGGGGGTTGGAGTTGAAAGTTCCTCCGTGGGCTGTTTTGTTGGGGCCTACGACCTCGAATATCTCCCTTCTGGATAAGACGGCTGAGAAGGGATAGCCTCCTGCTATCGACTTGGCTACAACCATTATATCACCCCTCACCCCACACCACTCCTGAACACCCCTGTAGAACTTTCCACTCGTCTTAACCTCGTCGAATATCAGGACGCAGTTATACTCGTCGGCTAGATCTCTTAACCCACGTAGGAAACCTAGGCTGGGTATGACCACTCCCATGTTCATAGCTATAGGCTCTAATATAATCCCAGCCACCTCGTTACCTTGTCTCTGCATAATCTTCTCAGTAGCCTCTAGGTCGCCGTAAGGCGCTGCTATAACTAGATTGGTGAACTCCTCAGGCATTCCTAGGCTTGCTGGAACAGGGTTGGGGGTCTTTACATGGCCTGCTCTATATACGCTGGGCTTCACGCTTACCATTAGAGGCTCATGCGTCCCGTGGAAACAGCCTTCGAACTTTAGAATCTTCTTCCTGCCTGTGAAGGCCCTAGCAAGCCTTACAGCTAGGAGGGTGGCCTCCAACCCGGTGGTGGAGAACCGCACCATATCATAACCATACCTACTTGTAAGTACCTCAGCAACCTTAACGGAGTTCTCAGCCTCAAAGCCGAAGATAGTCCCATCCTCTATAACCCTCTTCATCTCCTCAACCAAAACAGGATGCGAATGCCCAATCCCAAGAGCGCCGAAGGCCATGTTATAGTCGATATACTCGTTGCCATCCACATCCCAAATCCTAGACCCCCTTCCGCGCTTCATAAACAACGGATAAGGCTCGAAGATACGCCAATTACTATGCACCCCATAAGGAGTTAAGTTTACCGCCTTGCCGTAAAGCTCAGCCGATCCCCTGGTCTTAGCAGAAAACTCCTCATAGTAGGAATCGCTACTCATACATTACACCGACGTTCATCACAGCATTAACCAAATTATTTAAGCATAGAGGAGGCTTATGGGAATAATACTGCAGCTATAAGCCTACTAAGCGGCGCGGGGTCCTTTTTCTAATACTATGCCCCTTGCCGAGTTATATGTAATAACTAGGATAAAGATGCTTAGGCGGTCTTTTCCTAGTTTCAAAGCATAGTTTCGTTTCATCTTATTTTCTTGGTGTTCTCTCGCCTGTTACTATGTAGTGGACCGACTCCCCTATGTAGGTTGCGTGGTCAGCTATTCTCTCTAAGTATCTCAGGATTAGCGTTGTAGCCATGTCGCATCTTTTGCTGGTTCTCTGGTCGTTTAACGCTCTACTTACATGCTCTACGTATGCGTTGTCTACTTCGTCGTCCATTTTCTCAAGTTGATTGGCTAGCTCTACGTTTCTTTCTTTGAAGGCTTTTACGCTTAGGCGTATCATCTCTTTTACTGTTTCTCCTACTTGTTGGATTTTCGCTGTATCGCATTCTTTTAGGCTGCCGAAGGTTGTCTGGACTTGGGTTATGTCGTATGCGTACCTACCGAAGCGGGAGAATCCGTAGGATATCTCCATGCATGAGCGTATGAACCGTAGGTCGCTTGCTACGGGTTGGTATCGTGCTATTATCTCGACAGCCAGCTCCGCCACCTCGTCTTGATACCATCTGAGCTGCTGGGAGAGGTTGAAGACCTCCTCCCTCTTATCCACACCCTCAACATAACTCTCCACAGCTATCTCAACCGCTTTCTCGCTTATCTGCGCCATGTCGAGTATCATGTTAGAAAGCCTCTCTATACCTATGTCGAGAAGCCTCACACCAATCACCCTATCCTACCTCTTACGTAATCCTCAGTCTTCTTACTCTTGGGATTCGTGAATATCTCCCTCGTTGTTCCGAATTCGACTAATTTGCCCACTCCATCCTCGTCGGGCATCATAACGGCGGTGTAGTCAGCTACCCTAGCGGCCTGCTGCATGTTGTGGGTTACGATTATTATCGTGTATCTTTCTTTTAGGCGTATCATCAGCTCCTCTATACGTGCTGTTGCTATAGGGTCTAGAGATGCAGCCGGCTCGTCCATCAGCAGGACGTCAGGCTCTACGGCTAATGCCCTTGCTATGCATAGCCTCTGCTGCTGCCCTCCTGAAAGCTCGTAGGCGTTGTGGTTTAGCCTGTCTTTAACCTCGTCCCATAAAGCGGCTTGGGTGAGGGCGTGCTTCACCCGTCTCTCAATCTCCTCCCTGTTCTTAACACCGTTTATCCTCAGGCCGAATGCTACGTTCTCGAATATGCTCTTGGGGAAGGGGTTGGGCTTCTGGAAAACCATCCCTATCCTAGCCCTTATCTGATAAGGGTCTACGTCAGGGTCGTAGATGTTCTTGCCGTTGAAGAGAACCCTCCCCTCCACCTTAGCTTTACTTATCAGGTCGTTCATTCTATTTAGGCAGCGTAGGAAGGTGGTCTTGCCGCTGCCGCT
>DTZN01000042.1 GCA_012961365.1 Hydrogenothermaceae bacterium | reverse complement strand
CAGAAACCCTACCTCTTAAATGTTCTATTATTTCTATACCTTTTTTTATATCAGTTCTAAAATGTAATGTTCCTTCAACAGGGTCTGCATAAAACAAATAATAAGGTTTTATTTTAACCTTTAGTAAGTCCCTCATTAAATTTTCCATTATATATATATCGTCATTTATACCTTTCATTAAAACAGTTTGATTTAAAACTGGAGTTCCTGTAGAAAGTATATTTTTTACAGCTTTTTTAGTTATATTTGTAATTTCATTTGGATGATTAAAATGGCTAACTAACCATACTTTGTCATATTTATCAAAAATTTCCAAAAGTTTTTCATCGAAAAATCTATAAGGATTGCAAACTAGCTCCCTAGAACCAATTCTTATAATATCTATGTGTTTTATTTCATATAAGTTTTTTATTATATATTCAATCTTTTTATTAGGAAGGGTTAAAGGGTCCCCTCCAGAAATTAGAACTTCCTTAATATTTTTGTTTTGCCTTATATAAGAAAACATAGCGTCGTATTCTTCTTTTCTCCTAGCTCTTTCTTCTTCTAAGAACATACGCTTTCTCATACAATGTCTACAATAAACACTACAGAAATTTGTAGCTCTAAATAGAACTCTATCTGGGTATCTATGGGTTAAGCCTTTTACAGGAGATAACTTTTCTTCATTAAACGGGTCAAGATAAGAGCCTTTTTGTATATTTTTATCTATTTCTTCTAAAGATGGGAAAATTTGTCTAAAGACTGGGTCATCAAATGAATACTCATTTATTAAAGAAAAATAGTAAGGAGTTGTTCCAAAATGGTATATGTTTGCAGTTTTTAAAAATGCAATTTTTAAGTTTTCATTAAAATTAAAAAATACTTTTAAATCTTCTAATGAAACTAATCTATTTGCTATTTGCCATTTCCAATTTTCCCATTGGTATTTTGAAATATTTTTATAGGGATTTAATTTTTTCCAAAATTCATTTTCAAGATATATCATAAAATTTAATTTCCTCTTAATGTGTGAATAATATACTCATTATTAAAGAGATTTAGTATAACCAATACAGTTAAAAAAATCATATAAAAAATGGTAAGTTTCTCATTTTCTTTTTTTAGTAAGTAATTTCTAATTGGAATAATTATAATAAATCCAATAGTTATGAAAGATGAAAGTAAATAGTGAATTTGGAATACCATTTTGTCGTTATTTATTGATGACAAATATAAAAACTCTTGAAAGCCAGAAAAACCAGCAATTATAACCAAGGTTGAAGAAAATAAAATAAGAAAGCTAGAAAATTTATTTATAAATGATTTTTGAGTTATTGCTACTGATATTTCAAAGAAAAATGCTAGAAGAGGTATTAAGACTGCGAACCTACCAAAGAAAGCATGAAAAAGATTTACTTCCATAAATATATCAATAGCATTTTATTGTTTTGATTTTTTGTGTAAATTTTTATATCTATAACCCCGGCGGCGACCAACTTTTCCGACCGCTCTCGCGGCCAGTATCATAGGCGCAGGAGGGCTTAACTGCCGGGTTCGGAAT
>DTZN01000041.1 GCA_012961365.1 Hydrogenothermaceae bacterium | reverse complement strand
TAAAAAGTTAGATGAAAAAACTATAGATGAAGCTTTAAAGGATATAAGAAAAGCATTAATTGAAGCAGATGTAAATATAGAAGTAGTTCAGCAGTTTTTAAAAGATATCAAGGAAAAACTTCTTGGACAAGAAGTAATAAAAGGGTTAAATGCTGGTGAAACAGTAATTAAATTAATTTACGATGAGCTTCTTAAAGTGCTTGGAGAAGAAGCTCCTTTAGTAAAAGCAGAAAAACCTCCAACAATTATAATGCTTGTAGGTCTTCAAGGGACAGGTAAAACTACAACTGCAGCGAAGTTAGCAAATTACCTAAAATCAAAAGGTTATACAGTAGGAGTTGCTTCAACAGATGTTAGAAGGCCTGCTGCAGCAAAACAGCTATGCACATTGGCTCAAAAAATAGATATTCCTTGTTTTGTTGATGAAGAAGAAAAAGATGCTATAAAACTTACAGAAAAAATCGTAGAGCAAACAAAAAACGCAGGTTTATCTTACTTAATTTTAGATACAGCTGGAAGACTACATATTGATGAAGAATTAATGGAAGAACTAGTTCAAATAAAAGAAAAAGTTCAACCTCATGAGATTTTATATGTAGCCGATGCAATGCAAGGTCAAGATGCTATAAATACCGCCCAAGAATACCACAATAGAGTAGGCTTAACTGGAGTAATCTTAACAAAACTAGATGGCGATGCAAAAGGAGGTATAGCTTTATCTGTAAGAAAAGTCTTAGGAGTTCCTATCAAATTTGTTGGTATTGGAGAAAAAATAGAAGATTTTGAGCAATTTTACCCAGATAGAGTTGCGCAAAGGATACTAGGTTTAGGTGATATTCAATCTTTAATAGAAAAAATGCAAAAAGCTATAGATGAAGATAAAGCAGAAGCTATGGCTAAAAGGGTAATGAACGCTGAATTTACCCTTGAAGACTTAAAAGAACAGCTCCAAATGATAAGAAACCTAGGTCCATTAGAAAATATTCTAAAAATGATTCCGGGAATAGGAAGCAAAATAAAAGACCTAAAAGTAGATGAAAAACAACTAGTTAAAATAGAAGCTATAATAAACTCAATGACACCAGAAGAAAGACAAAACCCACATATAATAAATGGAAGTAGAAAAAAAAGAATAGCAAAAGGTAGTGGAACTACAATAATGGATGTTAATAAATTATTAAAACAGTATAAAGAAATGAAAAAAATGATGAAAAAAATGAAAAAATCTGGTAAAATGAAACTTCCATTTAATTTCCCATTTTAAATTATATTGTATGGAGGTAGTAGGTTTTGGTAAAAATTAGACTGGCTAGACATGGTAGAAAGAAGCATCCAGTTTACAAAATGGTGGTTGTTGATAGCAGAAAACCTAGGGAGTCAGATTACATAGAGTATATAGGAACATATGACCCTATATTAAAAACTGGGAATATAAATATTGAAAAAGCTAAAAAATGGTTAGATAGAGGAGCTCAACCTACAGAAAGAGCTGCTAAAATCCTAAAATCATTTGGATTAGAAGAAATAGAAATCCCAAAAGGAAAGTAGAGAAAACACAAACGGAGGTAGAAACAAATGAGCAAAATGCAAGAATTGGTAGAATTTGTTGCAAAGTCTTTAGTAGACCATCCAGACAAGGTTGAAGTTAAAGAAATAGAAGGAGAAAAAACAACTGTAATAGAATTAAAAGTTGCCCCTGAAGATTTAGGAAAAGTAATTGGAAGACAGGGAAGAACTGCTAGAGCATTAAGAACTCTACTTGCTGCAGTTGCTAGAAAATCAAACAAAAGAGCAGTTTTAGAAATTTTAGAATAAAATTTCATTGGGGGTATTACCCCCTTAATTTAACTCTTTAAGCAATTTTCTATATTATTTCCATTTACATAAAAAATTCTTCCAGTATTTTCAAATTCTATCTTTATTTCAATCTTTGGGACATCATAATCTGAAAAATCTTGAAAATTTGCCCATTCAACTATTATTAGACCATTTCCAACTATATCTGATATATCAAACTCTTTGACTCTGTATAAATCTAGATGGTAAATAGGAAATTCTGGAGTTTCATAAATATTCATTACAGTAAAAGTTGGAGAATTTACTTCATCTTCTAAAGATTTATCTATACTTGATACTAATGCTTTAGTAAATGTTGTCTTTCCTGCTGATAAATCTCCATATAAAAGAATTAATTCATTACCTTTTAAACATTTGGAAAATCTTTTAGCAAGATTATATAAATCCTCTAAATCCTTTATATAAACTTTCAAAATATCCTCCTTTTTAATTTAATTTTATAAAAATTTATTAAATTAAATCATAAATGTTAAAATTATTATGCAAATTTTCCTGGAGGTATTACATTGGGAGTTAAGATTGGAATTAACCAAATAAAAAAAGATATGTTTATTGTTGTTGATGGTCAACCTTTTAGAGTTCTAGGATATGACCATGTTAAGCCAGGAAAAGGTCAAGCATTTGTTAGGGTCAAAGCTAAAAATATGAGAACTGGTAATGTAAACGAAATAACATTTAAATCTTCAGATTCAATAGAACTTGCAGATTTTGAACAAAGACAAATGGCATATTCATATTTTGATGGGGATTCTTACTGGTTTATTGACGCAAATACAGGAGATATGATTGCCGTCCCATCATCAGCTATGGAGCATGAAGGTCAATATATAAAAGAAGGTATGGAAGTGTTCATATTCTTAGACCAAGGACAACCAATTGGTGTAGAGCTTCCAAAATCTGCAGTTTATGAGGTAATAGAAACAGAACCAGGATTTAAAGGTGATACAGCAACAAATACATTAAAACCTGCAAAAATAGATACAGGAGCTACAGTTCAGGTTCCATTGTTTATAAACGTTGGAGATAAGATAAAAGTTGATACAAGAACAGGTGATTATATAGAAAGAGTTAATGAATAAAAATTTAGTGGGGACTTATTATGGATGAAAAATTTGTTTTTGAAATAATAGAAAAAATAAAAGGAACAAAAATTGAAGAAGTTGAAATAGAGAAAGAAGGAATTAAAATAAAAGTTAAGCAGTATGTAGGACCTAAAGAAGTTCAGAATATACATCCTTCACCTTCCCCTTCTGTTGAGATAAAAGAATATATATCTCCAACTCAAACCCCATTAGTAGAAGCCCATGCTAAAGAAGAAAAAAATTATCATGTTATAAAATCACCATTAATAGGAACTTTCTACAGAGCCCCTTCTCCAGGAGCTCCTCCGTTTGTTGAAGAGGGAGATATAGTTTCAAAAGGACAGGTTCTTTGTATAATTGAGGCATTAAAGGTAATGAATGAAATTGAAAGTGATATAAACGGTAAAATTGTAAAGATACTTGTTGAAAATGGACAACCTGTTGAGTATGGACAAGAATTATTTTATATAGAACCAATGTAAAAGGGAGAAAATATGCAGAATATATCAAATATACTTATAACAGGTGGAGCAGGATTTATTGGCTCAAATTTAGCATTAAAACTTCAATCTATGTATCCCCAAGTGAAAATATTAATATTAGATGATTTTTCCAGTGCAAACTTTAAAAACCTAGTAGGCTTTAAAGGAGAAGTTTTATCTTGTGATGTTTCTACAGATGAATTATTCTTTAAAGTAGATGATATTAAATGGGATATCATTTTTCATCTTGCATCTATTACAGATACAACTGTTCAAGACCAAGATTTAATGATGAGAAAAAATGTAGATGGTTTTAAGAATATACTAGAACTAGCATATGATAATGAAGCTATTGTTGTTTATGCTTCTTCAGCTTCTGTTTATGGAAATGTGAAAGAACATATCCCTTTAAAAGAAGATAGAGAAAAACATCCTGAAAATGTATATGCATTTTCTAAATATATTATGGATAATATCGCAGCAGAATTTTCAGAAAAAACAGGAATCAAAATTGTTGGGGTTAGATACTTTAACGTTTATGGTCCTAGAGAATCCCATAAAGGGAAATTTGCAAGTATGATATACCAACTTTATAAACAAATGAAACAAGGGAAAAGACCACGAATATTTAAATGGGGAGAGCAAAAAAGGGATTTTGTTTATGTAAAAGATGCGGTAGATGCAACTATACTCTCAATGAATGCTCCAAAGTCAACTGTTTATAATGTAGGAAGTGGAGAAGCTCGTTCGTTTAATGAAGTTATTGCACTTTTAAACAAAAGTTTAGGAACAGACTTTGATCCAGAATATTTCGATTGCCCTTACGATTTTTATCAAGAATATACACAAGCAGATATGAAAAAAATTAAAGAAGAACTAGGATTTGTTCCAAAATATACCCTTGAAAAAGGTATAAAAGAATATGTAGACATTCTAGAAAGGAGGATAAAAGAAAGTTTATGAAGGCTTTAAAAATAAAAGTTCCTGCAACATCAGCTAATCTTGGAGCTGGTTTTGATACTTTAGGTGTAGCTCTAAACCTGTATAACGAATTTATAATCGAAGAAAACGACTTTATAGAAATACAAACATATCCAAAATTTCCAGAATTTGAAAATCCCGATAAAAATCTTTTTGTAAAAGTTTTAGAAACTACTTGTCAATTTCTAGGTAATGAATTTCATGGAGTTAAGGTTAAACAAATTATAAATATTCCTGTTTCTAGAGGTTTAGGAAGTAGTGCAACGGCTATAGTAGCAGGGATACTTGCAGGGTTTTATGCAAACAAAAAACAACCAACAGATAAAGAATTTTTTAAAATTGCGTATCAGTTTGAGCCACATCCTGATAATCTTTTACCTGCATGGAAGGGAGGACTAATAACCGCTTGTATAGATGGTGAAAATACTTACTATAGCAAAATACCTTTTCCTAATGATATAAAAGCAATTGTGATTATTCCAGATTTTGAACTTTCTACAGAAAAAGCAAGAAGTGTTTTGTCAGAAAATATCTCTATAAAAGATGCAGTTTATAATATTCAAAGAGTTTCTTTATTTATATCAGCTTTAGTGAATAAAAATTATGAACTATTAAAAATTGCAATGAACGATAAACTCCATCAACCATATAGAAAACAGTTAATTCCAAATTTTGATAAAGTTATTGAAAATGCTCTTAAAAATGGAGCTTTGGGGGTTTCTTTAAGTGGTGCAGGAAGTTGTATGATAGCTTTAGCCAAAGAAAATTTTGATAAAATCGGTTCTGGAATGGTAGAAGCCTTTAATAAAGCAGGTTTTAATGCTGAATATAAAATATTAGAAATTAACGAAGAAGGTAGTAAAATCTCTATCGAATAAAAAAGAGAAAAATTTTTATATCTATAACCCCGGCGGCGACCAACTTTTCCGACCGCTCTCGCGGCCAGTATCATAGGCGCAGGAGGGCTTAACTGCCGGGTTCGGAAT
>DTZN01000040.1 GCA_012961365.1 Hydrogenothermaceae bacterium | reverse complement strand
GTAAATAATCAACTACCCTTGAGGAAAGTCAAGGGCTTTGCAGGGAGTTTTTGCTTTATATTCTATGCTATATTAGATAATAGTAAAGATATGAAAAAAGCAATGGGTTTTAGAAAGCAAAATTTTATAAAAATAAAGGAAATATTTAAACAGGAGGTAAGTTTAATTGTTAGAACATCTAAAACAAGTTGATGTAGAAGTTTTTGAAGCTGTTTCTAAAGAGTTTAAAAGACAACAAGAACATTTGGAAATGATTGCCTCTGAAAATTATACTTCTTATGCTGTAATGGAAGCTCAAGGTTCTGTTTTAACAAATAAATACGCAGAAGGTCTTCCATTTAAAAGATACTACGGTGGTTGTGAATATGTAGATATAGTTGAGGATTTAGCTATAAAAAGAGTTAAGGAGCTATTTGGTGCAGAACATGCAAATGTGCAACCTCACTCTGGTTCGCAGGCTAATCAAGCTGTTTATTTCTCGAAATTACAACCTGGAGATACTATTTTAGGAATGAGATTAGACCATGGTGGACACCTAACTCACGGTGCTAAAGTTAACGTTTCTGGGATAGTTTTTAACTCTGTTCAGTATGGATTAAATCCTGAAACGGAACTTATAGATTATGATGAGGTTTACAAACTTGCAAAAGAACATAAACCAAAAATGATTATAGCTGGTGCCTCTGCATATTCTAGAGTTATAGATTGGGCTAAATTTAAAGAAATAGCTGATGAAATCGGAGCTTACTTTATGGTAGATATGGCTCACTATGCAGGTTTAATTGCAGGGGGAGCATATCCTTCTCCAGTTCCTTATGCAGATTTTGTTACTTCAACAACCCATAAAACATTAAGAGGTCCAAGGGGAGGATTTATTTTATCTAAAGCAGAACATGGTAAAGATATAGATAAATGGGTATTCCCAAGGCTTCAAGGTGGTCCTTTAATGCATGTAATTGCTGGTAAAGCAGTTGCATTTAAGGAAGCTATGTCTAATGAGTTTAAACAATACGCAGAGCAAACAGTAAATAATGCAAGAGTTTTAGCAGAAGAGTTAAAAGCAGAAGGTTTAAGAATTGTATCAGGTGGAACAGATAGCCATATTGTATTAGTTGATTTAAGACCTTTAAATGTTAAAGGAAATCAGGCAGAAGAAGCTCTTGGAAAAGCAAACATAACTGTAAATAAAAATGCAATTCCTTTTGACCCAGAAAAACCAATGATAACATCAGGAATAAGACTTGGAACTGCAGCACTTACTACAAGAGGTATGAAAGAAAACGATATGAGAAGAATTGCTAAAAATATAGTAAAAGTTCTCAAAAACCTTGATAACGAAAAAATAATTCAGGAAGTAAAAGAAGACGTTTTATCTCTTTGCTCAAGTTATCCTCTTTACCCAGATTGGACGAAAGATTATTTAGAATAATTTTGATAGGGGTTTTCCCCTTTTTTTAATATGAAAAAAGATTTATCGACTTTTACAGAGATTACTAAAAAAAGATGAAGAAAAAAATATATCCACTTATAAAAAAGGTGAGTATTTTTTCAAAAGCAAGTGAAGATGCAAAGGAGTTTTCTACAAAATTAAAGAACTGGCTTGAAAAAAAAGGTATTATTTCTAATATTTTTGAAAATTTAGCAGATTTAGAAAAAGAAGAAAACTTAAAAGATGTAGACCTTTTACTTGTGGTTGGAGGAGATGGAACCCTTTTAATTACAGCAAGAAGAGTTGCAAGATATAAAGTTCCTGTTTTAGGTATAAATCTTGGAAGACTTGGTTTTTTAACAGAAGTAAACAAAGACAAATCTTTTGATACATTAGAGCTTATTCTATCCCGTCCACTGTGTATATCCCGCAGAATGATGCTTAGAGCTACCCTAATTAGAGAAGGAGAAAAAATCCTTGAAGCAGATGTATTAAATGATGTTGTTGTAAATAAAGCAGTTTTAGCAAGAATTGTAGATGTTGCAGTATATGTTGGAGATAGATATATAACAACTTATAATGGTGATGGGATAATAATTTCTACACCTACAGGCTCAACTGGATATGCTTTATCTGCAGGGGGTCCAATAATTTACCCAATGATGGAAAACTTTTTAGTTGTTCCTATATGTCCACATACACTAACAGATAGACCTTTACTTTTACCTCCTTATGAACCTATAACCATTGAAATTGTAGCAAAAGAGAAAGACGCATGGCTTACTTTAGATGGTCAAGAAGGGACAAAACTACAATACAAAGACAAGATTGTTGTAAAACAGTCTCCATACTATACCTACCTAGTTAGAACCCCCGATAAATACTATTTTGATATACTTAGAGAAAAGCTAAATTGGATGTAAAATGTTTAGAGTAGGGATTGGTTTTGATATACACAGATTAGAAGAAGGAAAGAAGCTTATTATTGGAGGAGTGGAAATACCTTTCGAAAAAGGCTGGGTTGCACATTCTGATGGAGATATATTTTTTCATGCATTAACAGATGCAATACTTGGAGCATTAGGAAAAGGAGATATTGGAGAGTTATTTCCTGATACAAAGGAAGAAAATAAAAATAAAAGTAGTGATATTTTTCTAAAAGAAGCAATTAAGATAATGGAAAAAAATGGCTATGAAATTGAAAATATTGATGCATATATACTTCTTCAAAAGCCAAAACTTCTTCCATATAGACAAAAAATCATACAAAATACGCAAAAAATAACAGGTTGTAGTAATATATTTTTAAAAGGAAAAACTTTTGAAAAGCTTGGTGATATAGGACAGGGAAAAGCCGGAGCCTGTGAAGTTATAGTATTATTAAAAAAATTTTAGGAGAAGAGGTTGAAAAAAATAACTCTTCAAACAACAATTGAAAATGTTTTAAATGCATATCCAGAAGCTATAAAATTTTTTGAAAGCAAAGGTATGTATTGCTCAACCTGTAAAGGGAAAAAACATGAAACAATTTTATACTCTGCTATCTATTATGGACACAATCCAGAAAACTTCTTAGAAGAGCTAAAAGAATTTATTAAAAAACAAAAATCTCCCCTTAAAAAAGTTAAATAAAATGGAAAAACAGGATAAGCAAGAAAAGGAAATAAAAAGAGAACTTTCACAGTTTGATAAGATTTTTATAGCAGAACTTATTCAAGATATTCCTCTGTGGCTTTCTATTGTTATGGGATTATATAAAAGTTTGCAAAATGAGTATATTTATTTTCTTTCTCTTATAATTGGTGGACTTGCTTCTATTTATATTATTCAAAAAATTAAGGAAGGAGTATATAGCCCCGGAACTATCGCTGAAAATCCTAACGAAGTATTTACATTTACAATTTATACTTTTGCAATTTTAATTGTTTTAATTATAGGTTCATGGAAAGAAATTTTATATATGGAAAGCTATACATGGATTTACCTTATTGTTTTTTCTGCATTAGAACTTATTTTTTATTTAAAACAGATAAATAAAAAAGAGTAATGTGGAGAATATTAATAAAGCAGAAAACATTTTAAAAAAAGTTCTTAGCTATGATGATGAAACTTTAGAAAGAACTAAATTCTCTAAAGCATTGTATGAACTTTTAAAGGACACAAAGCTACCTTCAACGCTAAAAGAAGATATTTTATCCTTCGATGGACTTTCTTCTGCAAAAAAAAGAGCCTTTGCAAAATATACATTGCTTGCATTAAAGCAATTAAAACAATTTAAAGATGAAACATATGAAAAAAAACCAAAAAAAGCAAAAAATTATTCTATTTTAGAATTAAAAAGTATAAACTTAAAAGACCTTTCTACTTTAAAACCAATAGAAAAACGAGCTTTAAAAAAAGTTGGAGCTACAAATGTAAAAGATGCCCTTTATTATTTTCCTGTTAAATATGAAGACAAAAGAATTAAAAAAATCAAAGATGTAGAAGATGGAGAAGCTGGTTTATTTGATGTAGAAGTAGTTGATGTAAAAAAGGTAAACATTGGAAAAATTAAGCTTCAAGCTACTTTAACTGATGGAACAGGCTTTTTAACTGCAAATTTTGTCCATGATAAGATTTATTTATTTAATATTTTTAGAAAAGGAGCAAGAATTTTAATATCAGGAAAAGTAAATATCTTTAGAAACGAAAAATCTATTTTTATGCCTCAAGTCTTTCAAGAAGAAGATAGCATTATCTTAAATAGAATTGTTCCTGTTTACTCCCTTCGTGGAGATAAAACAATCAAAGCAACTTCACAAACAATTAATCATTTAAGAAGAGCAATTTTTAAGTTATTAAAAAATTATTACAAAAATATAGAAGAATACATACCTGAATATATTTTGGAAAAATATAAACTTCCAAAAATAAACCAAGCAATTAAAGATATACATTATCCAGATAGAAGTGAAGATTTAAGAAAACTAAACAATTTTGATACAAGATACCAGAAAAGATTTATATTCGAAGAACTTTTTTTATTACAATTGGCACAGGTCTTTAAGAAAAAGCAACTTCAAAAAAATGATGCCTATAAAATTACAGTAGAAGCAAACTTTATAGAAAAATTCGAAAATAACTTGCCTTTTAAACTAACAGATGCTCAAAAAAGGGTAATAAAAGAAATACTACAAGATATGTCAAAGGATTTTCCTATGAACAGGTTAGTTCAAGGAGATGTTGGAAGTGGTAAAACTGTTGTTGCAATGGCGGGAGCCTATTCAGTTTTTAAAAATGGATATCAAACTACAGTAATGGCTCCTACAGAAATTTTAGCCATACAACACTTTGAAAACTTTAAAAAAGTTCTTGAACCACTTGGAGTAAAAATAGCACTACTTGTTGGTAGTTTATCTCAAAAGGAAAAAAAACAAATAAAAAAAGCAATAAAAGAGGGTTATATAGATATAGTCATAGGAACCCATGCATTAATTCAAGATAATGTTGAGTTTAAGAACTTGA
>DTZN01000039.1 GCA_012961365.1 Hydrogenothermaceae bacterium | reverse complement strand
TAATCAATCTTTCTAGGGTCAAATGGAAATGGGTTGTAGTTTTTATTTTCATCTAACCCCTGAAACATTCCACAATCAACAAGGATTTTTAGTTTGCCTACTTGAAGCAAATGACAAGAACCAGTAACCCCTTCTGTTGCTCCAAAAGATTGAATTCTTATATTCACTGTTAATCCCTAAAATTTTAATGATGATGTCCTACTCCAAAGGCTCTTAAAATAGCCAATACTCCTAATAAAATTACAATTAATCCACTTAAACTGGCAAGTCTTTTTCTAAAAATTGGAGACAATTTGTCAAAAACTAAACTAGAAAAAAACATAGCAGGGACAGTTCCTAAACCAAATAAGGTCATAACAATAAGACCTTTTACTGGAGATTTTTCCAAAACAGATTGCATAAGCATTGCATAAACAAGAGGGCAGGGTAAAAAACCATTAAACATTCCTAAAAAAAATGGGTTCTTTCTAAATTTGGATAATATATCTGCAATAGTTGTAAAAATTAGGTCAAGCCCAGGAATACCTTTATCTTTTAAATTTCCTAAGATTTGTAAACCTAAAACAATCATAAAAATTCCTAAAACTAAAGATAATCCTTTTTGCAAGACCTGAAATTGCAAGGAGTGAAAAAACATTCCTATATATCCAGCTACAAAACCTAAAAAACTGTATGTAAAAATCCTACCTAAATTGTAAAATACATTTCCTAAAAACCAGTTTTTATACTGGATTAACGGGGGAATAAAACCACACATTCCAATGCAATGATAAGAGCCTAAGAAACCAGCCAAAATAAATAAAAAATATTCCAAGGTTTAATGCTCCTTACTTGTTTTAAAGCTTAAGGTTTTGGTTTTGGCATAATCTTTTAAAATTTTAAAGAGTTTATCTAAATTCCAACCTTTTTCTGTTGAAATAATTACAGATTTTTTATCAGATGTTAAAAGTATTTCATCTGAATTTTCCAAAAGCTCTGGAGAGTTTATCACTTTATCAACTTTGTTTAAAACTAGAACCTGAGGCTTATCTAATGCTCCTATTTTTTTTAATATATCATCCACCACTTCCTCTTTTTCCTGCCATTTTTCATCTGATACATCAACTACATGTAGTATTAAATCTGCTTCTTCTACTTCTTCAAGGGTAGCCATAAAAGCATCCATTATTTCCTTGGGCATATTTCTTACAAATCCAACTGTATCTGTGATAAGAACTTTTTTATCTATATCTGAAAAAATAATAAATGAAGTTTTAGGGTCTAAGGTTGCAAAAAGTTGGTCTGAAATAAAAGTTTCTCTTTTGGTTAGCCTTTTTAAAAGTGTAGATTTTCCTACATTTGTATATCCAACTAAGGCTACTTTTAATATATTAGGATTATATTTCCTCCATTTTCTTTGTTCTTTTCTTTGTTTTTGGATTTCTTTCAATTCTTTTTTTATTTTAGTAATTCTTCTTTTAATTTCCCTAACTCTTATTTCTCCATATTTTTCTCCAGCTCCTTTTGTTTTATAACCTCCTCCTATCCTTGATAGATGTTTACCAGCACTTCCATAAATCCTTGGAAGTTCATGTTGTAAAGTGGCAAGTTCTACTTGAAGTTTAGCTTGTTTTGTTTTTGCCCTTTCTGAAAATATTCTTAATATTAAGTCTGTTCTGTCTAAAATTTCGCATTTTGTTATTTTTTCAAGATTTGAAATTTGAACTGGTGTTAAATTTGTATCAAAAATAATTGTATCTGCTCTTATTCCTTCTGCAACTTCTCCAAGCTGTTTTGCTTTTCCTTTCCCTATATAAGTTGAAGGTTCCGGAGTTTCTCTTTTTTGGGAAAGTTTACCTAAAACTTTTCCTTTTAATGCAAAAACCAGCCCCTCCATTTCTTTAAGGGACTGGTGAACTTCTAAAGAATTTCTATTTTTTGTTTGAACTCCTACTAAAATAGCTCTCATAAAAACTTAAGTTTCAACTACTATAGTGCTTATAGCATGTTTATAAATAAGCTGTTTTTCTCCATTTACATCAAGTAAAATAGTAAATTGGTCTGCTCCTACAACTTTTCCAGTAATTCTAGTTCCTCTAGTAAGGTAAACAGTTATTTCTTTACCTTCCTCTTTTAACTCATTAAGAAGTTCATCTTGTATATTCATTCTTTCTCCTCCTTTCAATTCATTTTTTCTAAAATTTTATCTAAAATTTCTTTATTTTTACAATTTGTTATATCTAAATGATACCAGTTTTTATCTTTAAATTTATTTTTAAAAGTTCTAATTTGAATTTTAGCAAAATTTTTTGTGTTTTTTATAATTTGTTTTTTAGATTCTTCAAGGGAAATTTTACCTTCAATATATGGAATAATTTCCTTATAACCAATAGCTTGCATAGC
>DTZN01000038.1 GCA_012961365.1 Hydrogenothermaceae bacterium | reverse complement strand
GAATTTGAAAGATATATAACATTACAAGTTTTAGACTCTTTATGGAAAGAACACTTGCATTTACTAGATAGATTAAGAGAAAGTGTGTCTTTAAGAGGATATGCACAAAGAGATCCACTTGTAGAATATAAAAAGGAAGCATTTAAACTCTTTGAAGATATGTTATTTAACCTAAAGAAAAACACTTTAGAGTATTTATACAAAGTTGATTTAGTATCAGAAGAGGAACTCAGAAAACAAGAAGAAGAACTAGCAAAAGAGGCAGAAAAAACTTTACAACAAGCCCAAACTAACATAAAAGAAGAAACACCAAAAGAAAAAAAGAAAAAAGTTAAAAAGAAGAAGCTAATAAAATATAAAAATCGCTTTGAAAGAAGAAAGCATAAAAATAAGTAATAGTAATGAGATTAACAATGTAGGTTTAACACTAGATTTATCCTAAATTAAAGAGGTATAAATATGGAAAAACTGTATTCACCTTGGAGAAGTCAATATATAGAAGGGGTAGATAAGCAAGAAGAATGTTTTTTATGCAATGCTTATAAATCAAATGAAGATGAAAAAAATTTAGTTTTATACAGAGGTAAAAAATGTTTTGTAATAATGAACCTTTATCCTTATAATGCAGGGCATTTAATGGTATGTCCCAATAAGCATATAGGAGATTTCTTACTTTTAGATAAAGAAACCCTATGTGAGCTAAATACATTAACCCAAAAAATGATAAAAGCTCTTAAAAAATCCCTAAATCCAGATGGATTTAATCTTGGATACAATCTAGGAAAAGTTTCAGGAGCAGGCCTTGAAACCCATATTCATAATCATATAGTTCCAAGATGGAATGGAGATACTAACTTTATGCCTGTTTTAGGAGAAGTTAAGGTAATATCTCAAGATTTAAAAGAAATTTATCATAAAATAAAAAAGGCTATAGAAGATGATAAGTAAAATAAAACTAATTTTATGGTTAATAGTACTACTTTTAACTGCTTACTTTGTGTCAATGAATACTCAGCCTCAAATTTCAATAAAACTTTTACCAAATTATGAAACTCCTCAAATTCCTTTAGCAATAGTAATAATTTTAAGTATAGTAATAGGAGCCATTCTTATACTAATTTTCACCATTACAGATTGGATAGCTTTTAAATTTGAAAAATTAAAACTAAAAAGGAAAATATCATTTTTAGAAAAAGACCTTGAAAAATGTAAAAAAAGCATAAAATCTTTAGAAGAGGAAAATAAATCTCTAAAAGAGCAGTTAGAGCTAGAAAAAAACAAACAAAACATAAAAGTAGAATTGGAGGATACAAAAAGTGGGCCTGTATGATAGGGACTATATGCGAGAAAAAAATAAAAATAATGTAATTAAATTTAACAAAGGTATCAAAACAGGAAGTTTTGATAAAAATAAATATATAATTGCAATTATTGGAGCATTTATAATAGGCTATATATTAGGAAAAATTATTTAAAAGGAGGTAAAAACAAATCGGAACAGAAAATACAGAAAATCTCGTAAAGGAAGTAGTAAATGTAATATCTGATAAGAAGGGGCAGGATACAGTTGTATTGAAAATTGGAGATATAAATCCAATAACAGATTACATGATAATCACATCAGGAGATGTTCCTGTTCATACAAGAGCAATAGCAGATGAAATAATAAAAACCCTTAAAGATAAAGGTATAGTTCATTCCCATGTAGAAGGTTATTCTGAAGGTAGATGGATAGTTATAGATTATGGAGATATTATGGTTCATATCTTCTTACCTGAGCTTAGAGAATATTACGAACTTGAAAGACTATGGCAAGATGCACCAAGGGTAGAAATTAAAGAGTAATGTCTATTGGTATATTTGACTCAGGAATAGGTGGTTTAACTGTCTTTAAAGCTATTCTTAAAGATTTCCCAGATGCCAATATTTTTTATTTAGGAGACACAGCAAGGGTTCCATATGGAAATAAATCAAAAGATACAATAATAAGATATAGTGTAGAATGTGCTACATTTTTAAAGAAAAATTTTGATATTAGCCTTTTAATAGTTGCTTGTAATACTGCATCTTCCTATGCTATTGAAACTCTAAAAAGTTATTTAAACATTCCAGTAATAGATGTTATAACTCCCGGAGTTGAATACGCTTTAAAAATATCAAAAACAAAAAAAATTGGTGTTATAGGAACTCAAGCTACAATTAGAAGTGGTAGTTATCAAAAATTATTAGAAGAAAATGGAGCTAAAGTTTTTTCAAAACCATGTCCCCTTTTTGTTCCATTAGTTGAAGAAGGTAGAATAAAAGGAGAGATAACAAGATTAATTATTAAGGATTACTTGCAAGAAATTATAGATAAAGATATAGACACTCTTATTTTAGGTTGCACCCATTATCCACTTTTAAAAGAAGAGATATTAACCATGTATCCTTCCATAAATATAGTGGATTCTACAAGCACAATTAATAGCTATGTAAAAAAATTTTTGAATAACATACAAAAAAATTCACACAAAAAAATATTTATTACAGATGAAGCTCCTTCTTTTTATACATTAAAAAATCTTTTACTTCCTGAAATACCCCTAGAAAAAGTAGAACTATCAAAAATATGTTCTCTGTAAGCTTGAAAAGGGACTAACAAAATTTTATATTTTTATTGTAAAGTGAAAATATATAATGAGGAAAGAAGAAATTTGTTAAGCATATTAAAGAAAAAACACAAAATTAAACAAATAGAATATAGATATATAAATGAAAGAGTAGCAATATTTATTGATGCAGGAAATATGTTTCATGCATCAAATTATTTAAAGATAAAAATAGACTATAAAAAACTAATAAACCTTTTAAAAAGAGATAGATGGTTGCTTAGAGCATATTTTTATACAGGCATTCCTAACCAAGATATGATACAAGAAAGAGAAGATTTATTTCAGCAGTGGAAAAAACAAGAAGGGTTTTTAAATGAGCTTCAAAAGCTAGGTATAAAAGTAAAAACAATGCCTCTAAAAAAAACCCCTGAAGGCTATATAGAAAAGGGAGTAGATGTTTTACTTGCAACAGACATGGTAAGTTTAGCATTTAGAGATGCCTATGATACTGCTATTTTAGTAAGTGGAGATAGTGACTATGTTCCAGTAGTTGAAGAAATTCAAGAACTTGGAAAAAGGGTAGAAAATGTATCATTTAAAAGAACAAGCTCCTATGAGCTTAGAAAAGTTTGTGATTCATTTTTATTACTTGATAATTTAGCCTATAAATTTACAACACCTTTAAATAAACCAAAACAAATAGAACAAACAAAAAATAAAAATCTTATAGTTAAAATACTACAAAAACTAAAAGCTATATTTTCCAGATAAAAGGAGAAAAAATGAAAAGAGTAGGATACGTATACAAAGAATTATATACAGAACATAAACCACCTAGAGAGCACCCAGAAAGACCAGAAAGGGTTATTGCAATTGATAATGCTTTACAAGGTTTAAAAGATAAATTAATTCAAATAAAGCCTCGTAGAGCTACAGCTAAAGATATATCTATGGTTCATGATGTTTACTATCCTCAAGAAATTATGGATTTGTGCTCCGCAGGAGGAACATGGCTTGACCCTGATACTTACTGTGTTTCAGAAAGTTATAATATAGCAACTTACGCAGTTGGAGCAGGATTAGAAGCAGTAGATAAAATTAAAGAGAGTGTAGTAGAAAGGGTTTTTGCCAATATTAGACCCCCTGGGCACCATGCAGAATACTCAAAAGCAATGGGTTTTTGTATTTTTAACAATATTGCAATAACTGCAAGATATGCACAAAAGCAAGGCTATGAAAAGGTATTTATAATTGATTTTGATGCTCATCATGGAAACGGAACCCAAAAAGCATTTTGGGAAGATAATACAGTGTTTTACTTTTCAACACATCAGTATCCATTTTACCCGGGAACTGGAGCAGAGGATGAAAAAGGAGCAGGTAAAGGTTTAGGCTATACTTATAATGCACCTATGCCAGCAGGTAGTAATGATGAAGATTATGAATTTGTTTATGGTGAAATACTACCTAATCTAGTAAACAAATTTAAGCCAGATATAATCTTAGTTTCTGCAGGATACGATTTACACAAAGATGACCCACTTGCGTATTTGGAAGTTTCTACAGAAGGAATAGGAAAAATCGTTGAATATATATTAAAATCTGCAAACACTCCATTTATTTTTATGTTAGAAGGAGGCTACGATTTACCAGCACTTGGAGCAAGTGCAAAAATTACAGTAGAGAAAATGCTTAGTGTTTAATATAAACTTTGATATAAGATGGTTCAACTTTTTTTATAATTAATTTTTTTTCTTTGCTTTGAACAATTACAGGAAGTTCATTTTCTCCAATTTTTACATTTGAAGCATCGCAAAATGCTTTTATCTTAAAATTTAGCCTAGATAGGTTTCTAATATTTCCCTCAACTAAAACATTTACTTTACTAGGATAGATTTTTTCTACTTTATAATTTTCAGGTAAATTTATTACTTCAACTGGAATAACAAGTTCAAATTTAGCTCTTTCAAAATAATTCAAATTTAACCAAAGTAAAAATGCAACAAGAAGAGCAAAAATTTTTAAATACCAATTGTTAAGCAGTGGTTTTCTTATTTTTTCCATCTTTTTTATTTATTACTCTTTTGTATTTTCTTTTGAGTTTATTAAACCAAGTATTTTTTCTTATTCCAAGGTAAACAGAAAGCCTTTCTTGAAGTGCAAGAGTATCTAAATCTCTATATAAAATACCATTTACAGCCATAGATATTTCTCCTCTTTCTTCAGATACTACAAGGGCTATAGCATCTGTTTCTTCAGAAATACCTATAGCAGCTCTATGTCTAGTTCCAATATTTTTAGGTACATTAGGGTTTATGGTTAAAGGCAAAAAACATCTAGCAGAAGCAATTTTTTGCTCTTTTATAATTACAGCTCCATCGTGTAAAGGAGTTTGAGGAGTAAAAATAGAAATTAAAAGCTCTAAAGAAACTTCTGAATTTAGTTTTACGCAACCTTCAACATAATTTTCTAAGTCTATACTTCTTTCAAAAACAATTAATGCTCCAATTTTTCTTTCTGCTAAGAATATACATGCTCTAATAACTTCATCTATAACTTTTTTTTGAGATAAAAATACAGAGGGTAAAAATTGACCTTCACCTATTTTAGCTAATCCTCGTCTAAGTTCGGGTTGAAATACTACAATTAAAATGAATAAACCAACTGCCCATAAATTATCAAAAATCCAGCTAATAGTTGTTAAATTGAATAATTTTGCGAAAAACCAAACTACTAGAATTACAAAAATGCCTATTAATATTTGCCAGCCTCTTGTTCCAATAAGGAATTTAAGTAAAAAGTATATAAGCGTAGCTGTTAGGAGTATATCAATTACATCATTGAGCTTTATGCTTCTTATTATGTTAAAAATTTCATACAAGCCTATATCCTCTAATTGTATCTAAAATTGTTAAAAATTCAGCAGTTTCTTTCACATCGTGAACTCTAACTATATGTGCTCCATTTAAAACCGCTATAGCAGTTGCCGCTAAAGTTCCATTTATTCTTTCTTTCGGAGGATATTCTGATTTTCCTAAGAGATTTTTTAGAATTAAGCCAATGAAAGATTTTCTTGATATACCTATTAAAATAGGAAGTCCCAAAATTTTCAATTCTAATAGCCTTTTTATTATTTCAACATTATGTTCTACATTTTTACCAAAACCTATTCCAGGGTCTATTATAAATCTATCTTCTCTAATCCCCTTTTTTATTCCATAATCAATCTGTTGCTCTAAAAAGTTTATGATTTCTTCAATCACATCATCATAGTAAGGATTTTTTTGCATGTTTTTTGGAGTTCCTTTTATGTGGTTCAAAATTACAGGACAATCAAAATCAGCAACAACTTTTGCCATATCTTTATCAAAACTCATTGCACTTATATCATTAACAATATCTGCTCCAGCTTTTAAAGCTTCTTCTGCAACTTTTGCTTTATATGTATCAATTGAAATAAAAAAGTCATTTCCAAGTTGTTTTCTTGCTTCTTTAATAATTGGAATTACCCTTTCTAGTTCTTCAAAAGTAGAAACAGGTTCTGCTCCCGGTCTTGTAGATTCTCCCCCTATATCAATAATATCTGCCCCTTCATCAAGCATTTGTGATATTCTTTCAATGGCTTTATCTATATTTTTATAATAAATTCCTCCATCTGAAAACGAATCAGGAGTAATGTTTAATATTCCCATAATTGCAGTTTTTTGCCCAAGGTTTATAAATTTACCATGGTAATTTATTTTAAATTTATCTTTTTTTAGATTTACCCATTGTTTTGCTAACCTTTTTGCTTCTTCAAAATTTTTTTCTTCTTTCATAGAATTAATAAGCTCTTTAAATTTATCTTCATCTCCTATATAAATAGGAGCTTTAAAGAAATCATCAAAAATTATCTTATAAATTTCTTTACTTTCTGGAATTATTCTTCCCATAGTTTCCCCTCATTTAAATAACTTTTGTTAAGTTAGAAATAAAGATTGGTCTAAATCCAAAATAAATTTTCCCTATTTTAAAATCATACTCGTAGCATTCTATATGGTATTTTCCTTCTTTTTCTAGAGTGTATCCAAATGTTTTCTTCTCTGTAATTAAAATAGGATTGTTATCTTTTTTTAAGACTTTAATAACTTTACCTTTGTTAAAATTTAAGTAAACTTTACTACCAATCCTTGTACTTTCTCCAAAAGGTATTGCTTTTCCTTGATTTTCAAGCCAAATATCTACAAAGTTTTGGTTTATTGATATATTGTTGTGCCCTCTTGATAGTGTATTTAAAACATCATCTTTGGAAGATAGCTTTTTATCAGTAATAATATAATTAACAAGCCAAGTAAATCCTTCTTCATAAGAAGGAATATTTTTTGCAAAAGTTGATTCTTTATAAGATAACTTTACATGAAGGTCTAAACCACAAACAATTTTTAAATGAGATGCTACTTTAAAATATTTTTCAATCCATTTTTCTAAAGGAACTAACGTATACCACTTTCTAGTTATTCTTCTAAAAATTGGGTATAAAATAGCATTTTTCATAAGAATAAAGTAAACTTTTTTTCTATCTTCAGTTAAAACATCTTTGAAATTCAACAGCTCATACAAATAACCTTCTTTATATTCACCTTTCCACTGATAATGTTTTACTTTTTTATTATTTGGATGAGATATTACAGGAAGAACACACCCAAGTTTTAAAAGCCTTCCTTTTTCCCCTTCTGTATTTACTTCTATACCTGCAAATACTTTATCATCTTCAAAGTATTTGAAATAATTACTATCGTGGTCTGTTACAAAAACATAGTCTATGTTATTTTTTTTCATAGCTTTTTTTATATCTTCAGGCTTTCCTAAAGAATCAAATGAAAATTGAGTATGTATATGAGTAATTACTTTATAAGTATAAAGATTAGTAGGAAAGTTCTTACCTTCTAAAGCATCTTTTTCTTTTAAGATTAATTTTTTTATTGGAGTAAATTCTAGCCATAGAATAAAAATGCCAATTATTAAAATAAATATTATAAAAGCCCATATCAATTTTTATCTTCCTTTTTGGATTTTTTTATCAAAGAGTAAATACTAGTAGTTCCAAAATAAATCATAAACAAACCAACTACTACAGGAAAAAATGAAACCATAAATTTTGCAAACATTATCTCGTTTTTAGGTATCCCTATCTCTAACAATGCAGGTAAATTTGCAAATACTGCGTATATTCCTATTAAAATAGTTAATATATATAAAAAATAAACAAACATAAATATAACCTCTATTCTATATTCTGAACCTGTTGGCGAATTTTTTCTAATTCTGTTTTCATTTCCACTGTATATTCACTAAAATCAGGCATTTTATTTCCAAGAGTGTTTATTTCTCTATGCATTTCCTGACATAAAAAATCCATTTTTCTACCAACTGGCTCATTCTTGACAAGTAATTCGTTAAATCTTTTTATATGTGATTTTAATCTGACAATTTCCTCTGTAATATCCATTTTGTCTGCTAAAATTGTTGCTTCTATAAAAGCTCGCTCTGAATAGTTTTCCCCAAGAAGTTGCTTTAGCTTTTCGGTTATTTTTTCTTGAGCCTTGCTTATAATTCGCTCTTTTTCAGTTTCTATTTTATTAACTAAATTTTCAATTTTATCTAATCTTTGCTTTATATCTAAGACTAATTTTTCACCTTCTTTTTTTCTTTCTTCCTTTAGCTTTTCTATAGCTATCTTTAAAACTTGAAGAATTTTTTCTTTAGTTTCATTATCTATTTTTTCTTCTTCTTCAAAGTTAGATGCAATTTCTACAGCTATTTCATAAACTCTGTCATCAGATAAATTTAAACCTGCATATTTAGTTTGTTTTTTTACTTCCTCCACTGCTTTTTTTAGGATTTCTATAGGAAAAGAAAGCTCAATAGCCTTTTTCTTGATATCTATAAATGTTTGAATACTTCCTCTTGCTAAGTTTTCTTTAATCAGACTTCTAACATCAGGTTCTATAAAAAATAAAATATCTTTAGGTGCTTTTACAGATATATCTATACCTTTATTGTTTACCGATTTAATTTTTATGGATACATCTAAATCCCCAAAAGTTTCTTCAGCAAAAGCAAAACCTGTCATACTATACGGCATTACTCCCTTGCCTCCTCTAACAAACCATAAAAAATCATATCTTCTTTTAACTTGTCTACTTCTATCTGCCCTGGGGCAAAAGCAACTCCTATGTATGTATAAGTAATAAGCGAACCAAACGCAAATCCTGCCGTCCTAGTTATTCTCCCAAGCTCACCCATAGCAATAGCTACTAATTTTTTATCCTTGTTTTTGTTTGTTACACATAAAATTTTTGAAACATCATCAAAAGTTTTTGCCTTAAAAGCATATTTAACAATATCTGCTCCTTTGGAAACAGATTTGTCTATAATTTTCTGTATTTCTTCTTCTGAGGGAGTTTTTTCAAAATCATGATAAGAAATTAAAGTTAAACAATTGTTTTCTTTTGAAATTGTTATAACTTTTTCTATCATAGTTTCTGAAGATAACTCTATATCTAAAATATCACTGTAAGGAGCAACTGCTTTAAAAATTCTTTCCCTTTCATAATCTGATATATGGGTTCCACCTTCCTTTGCAGACCTAATTGTAGCTATAATACCAAAATCAAGTTCTTTTACAAAAGATGCTTTATTTATCACATAGTCTACACTTCTATTTGAAAATTGGTCTATTCTAAGCTCTATAATATCAATTCCTTTTTCTTTTGCAGTTTTTACAGTTTTTTCAAACTCTTTGTCATCAACAGGTAAAGCAATAAGCGGTTTTTCTCCAAGATTTATCAATGTGAAACTTCCTCCATGTTAGTTTTGCAAACAAAGAAAATTATAATATAATAACAATTCTATTTTAAATTTGGAGGGCTGATTTATGAAACTACCAGCTAAGCTGGTGGAAAGAGTTGCCGATAGCATTGTAAATGATTTAATTGAGAACCGTATAGTAGAAGCAGATAATCCAGAAGAATTTAGAAAAAATATCCATGAAATAATACTAAAAGCAATAGAAGAAGAAAAAGAAATAGAAGCAGAAGCTGAAAAATTAGTAGAACAACATATGCACATTGTAGAAAGTGAAGAAATTAGGTTTAGAACTGCTGTTAGAAAAGTAAAAGAAAAATTAGCAGAAGAAAGAAATATCCACCTAGACCCTGAAGAAAGAATGAACCAAGTTGCCCACAAAATAAGAAAATACATTGAAACAGACGATACTGTAGAAATATTTGAACATCCTAATAAAATAAGAAGAAGAATTTTTAATAAATTAAGACAATTAGTAGAAGAAGAAAGAGAAATAGATAGGGAAGTAAGAAGAAGAATAAAATCTTACTCTAAAAAAATTGTTGAAGGAACTCCTGAATGGAAAATCCTTTATAACAGAATATACGAAGACGCTTTAAAAAGACGCGGTCTTATGTAAAACTCCTTCCTTTTTCCTTCCTTGTTTTTTCACCTATTAAGGATTAAATTTAAGTATTAATCCATTTCTTTTCTATCTGGAGGTAAAATGGAAATAAAGTTTAACACTATAGAAGAAGCCATAGAAGATATAAAAAAGGGAAAAATGGTTATTGTTGTTGATGACCCAGATAGAGAAAATGAAGGTGACCTTGTTATGGCAGCTGAAAAAGTTAATCCAGAAGCTATAAATTTTATGGCAAAAGAAGGAAGAGGGTTAATTTGTTTATCTTTATTACCTGAAAGATGTGAAGAATTAGATATACCTTTAATGACTGAAAGGAATACTGACCCAAAAGGAACTGCCTTTTGTGTTTCCATAGATGCACATCCAAAATTTGGAACAACAACAGGGATATCTGCACATGATAGAGCTATTACTATAAAACTTGCAGTAAGTCCGCAAGCGAAACCTCAAGATTTTGTAAGACCAGGGCATGTTTTCCCACTTAGAGCAAGACCTGGTGGTGTCTTAGAAAGAACAGGTCATACAGAAGCATCTGTAGATTTAGCGAAACTTGCTGGACTTTATCCTGCAGGAGTTATATGTGAAATAATGAAAGAAGATGGAACTATGGCAAGACTTCCGCAGTTGATAGAATTTGCAAAAAAACATAACCTAAAAATAATAACAATAGCAGACCTAGTTCATTACAGAATAAAAAAAGAAAAATTAGTTATTAGAGAAGCAGAAGCACATTTACCTACTAAATTTGGAACCTTTAAAATATATGCTTATAGAAATAAACTAGATGGTAGTGAACATGTAGCTCTTGTTATGGGAGATATAAATCCAGATGAACCAGTTTTAGTTAGAGTTCATTCAGAGTGTTTAACTGGTGATGTTTTTGGTTCTTTGAGATGTGATTGTCAATCTCAGTTATACAAAGCATTAGAAATAATAGCAAAAGAAGGAAAAGGTGTTTTAGTTTACATGAGAGGACACGAAGGAAGAGGAATAGGAATAGTAAATAAAATAAAAGCATATGCATTACAAGAACAAGGATATGATACAGTTGAAGCAAACCATAAGTTGGGATTTAATTCTGATTTAAGAGATTTTGGAACAGGAGCGCAAATACTTCTAGATTTAGGTGTTAGAAAAATGAAATTAATAACAAACAACCCTAGAAAAATTGTAGCCTTAGAAGGTTTTGATTTAGAAATTGTTGATAGAGTTCCCATAGAAATAATTCCAAATCCCTATAATGAAAAATATTTGTTTACTAAAAGAGAAAAACTAGGACATTTTATAGATTCATTAAAAGAAATCCAAAATGAAACTAAAAATAACAATTAGCTTTTTAATAGCTATTTTTATTTACGGATGTGATAGTAGTAATAGAATATGGAAAATTTTTGAAGAAGAAGACCTTTTAAAACATCCAAAAGCTTTAAGATGTGCAGATTGTCATCAGGATATATACCAACAATGGCAAAATTCTAGGCATTCTCTAGCATATATAAGCAAAGACTATAAAAAGGCAACAAATAATTATTCTAAAACAAAATGTTTAAACTGTCATATTCCTTTAGAGCTATCTAAAGGAGAAACTCCACAATTTAGAAACTTCCATAAAGAAGATGGAGTAAATTGCGTATCTTGTCATTTCTCATCTGAAACTAACTCTATGCATGGACCTTATAATGTATTTTCTCCACCACATCCTTCAACAAAAGATGTAGATTTTAGAAAATCTTTCATTTGTTCGTCTTGTCATCAGGAAACATATAAACAGTGGAAACTAACAAAGGTAAAAAAAACGTGTCAAGAATGCCACATGGAACCTATAGAAAAAAAAGATTTGATACAAAAATTTCCTTTTAAATACTTTCACTTAGCTAAAGAAGTTTATAACCATCAATTTAAAACAGGAAAAATAAAGAGCCTAAAATTGACTGCAAAAAAGATAGACAATACATTGATACTTTCAATACTAAACAACCAAGTTCCTCATAATTTTCCAACAGCAGATAATGGGAAACCAAAGGTTTATATATTAGTAGAAGTATTTAAAAACAATCAAAAAGTAGAAGAAGACTATATACTAATTACTCCTAAATTTTCACTTATTTATGGAAAGCCAAAAACGTTAGAATTTGACTTTTTTACCCAATTTGATTTTGCCAAAATATCTATATATAGAAAACTATCATGGCAAAAAGAAAAAGAGAAAATCTTAGAAAAAACATTCAGTTTCAAATAAAAGATTTTTCTAGTATCTACACAAATCAAATATTTGAAATACTAAAGGAAAATTTTGAAAATCCATGGAGTAAAAAGTTAATAAACTCCAGTTGTAAGATATCCAAAGTAGTCTTAAAAGAAAATAAAGTTTTAGCTTATATATGTGTAGATTTTGTTTTTGATGAAGCAGAAATACATATGATTGCTGTAAAAAAACAGTTGCAAAATAGTGGAATAGGAAGTTTTCTATTAAAGGAAATTCTAAATATTTTAAAAAGAAAAAACGTAAAAAAAGTTTTTCTAGAAGTTAATGAAAATAATAAAATTGCAATTTGTTTTTATAAGAAATTTGGATTTAAAGAAATTTTTAAAAGAAAAAAGTATTATAAAAATAAGTATGATGCAATTATTATGGAGCTAATATTATAGGAGCCACAAAGGCTCCTTTGTTGCATTAAACTTCCCTTACTGGAACTTCATGTAAAAATCCAAGAATTGGTTCTTTACCTTTTTTAGCCCAAACTTCTGTGCAAGCATCAACACACTCACCACACACAATACATGAAGAAAGCCCTGGTCTATTTATAGTATCTTCCATTAATGCTATTTTTCTTGGGTCAAGTGCCATTGGGCAAACTTTTAAACATTCCCTACATGTTCCACAATCTTTTGTTGTATATGGAGGTTTCAACGCAGGTTTGTAATAGTAAAAATGTGGAGTTAGCTTTTGATAAATCCCTGTAGGACAGAATGTTCTACACCATCTTTTTCCTATGTAAAGTTCCCAGAAAAATATAGGAAATACAGAAATCAGTGCTACCCACATAGGTATAAAAGCAGGATTTGTATAATAGAAAAATACCCTTAAATCTGTTACCCAATTAAAGAACATTCCAGTGAATATAATTGTCATTATAAAAGTTATTACTATGTATACAAATTTACTATCTTTACCTAGTTTTCTTCTTAGTTTTTCTTGAACTTCTGCGAACCATCCTCCAGGACATATCCATCCACAAAAAACTCTTCCCTGTATCATGTTTAATATAATAACTAAAATAGCAAAGAAACCAAGAGCAGCAATAACTGGAATAATACCGTCTATAACAGGTTTAGACTCTCCAAATATCCAAGCTTCATTGTGAGCTAAGTCTATTTTGATAATTTTAAAAGTAGGTATAATAATTAAAGCAATAATAATACTTATATAAACAATATTTCTTAAAATTGTAAATTTGTGGGTTTTCCACCATGATGGTGAGTTATTAACTGTTGCTTCCATATCTTTACCTCTATAGTTAGTAGTCATTAACTAATAATATAAGAATATTATAATCATTGCAAGAATAATCTTATACCAGCAACTCCGAAAACTCCAGTGTTAAAAATTTCTTCAATATTATTTTTATTTATACCTCCAAGAGCATAAACAGGAACTTTAACTTTATTTACAACTTCTTTTAAGCTTTCCAAACCTTTAGGTTTCCCTTTATTTGGAACATAAAAAATAGGAGAATAAACTATATAGTCTGCTCCTTCTTTTTCTGCTTTCTTTGCACATTCTAGATTATGGCAAGATTTTCCAACAATTAAATAAGGAAATTTATTTTTTATATCTTTAACGTCAAAAGAATTTTCTGGTAAATGAACTCCATCTGCACCACATAAAATTGCCACATCTACCCTTTCATTTATTATTAAACAGCTATTTTTATATTTTTTCATAATACATTTTATCTGTTTACACAAAGAAAGAAGGTCTTTGGAACTTAAATCCTTCTCTCTAATTTGGATCATTTGGGTTTTACTTTTTAATATTTCCTCTATTTGATATAAAAGAGGTTTTTTATACTGTTTTCTGTCTGTTATAGCATAAAATTTTTGTAGCTTTTTATTCATCAGCCCCTTTATCTAGTATAAGCATAACAATAAAAATAATTATCGCTAAAGTTACCATACCAATTATAACTAAAGGAAATCCTACAGATGGGTCCATACAGCCCTCCTAAATATTTACTTTCCTTATATCTATAAAACTTCCACTTTCAAACTGTTTTAATTTAGGGAAAATAGCAATTAACTTTTTACTTGCCTCTTCAGGAGTCATCTTGGAAGAATTTTTCAATCTCTTAACAGATGGAAATTTATTATCATCTATATTCTCTAAAATATAGTTTAGCATAGGAGTTTTTATAAGCCCTGGGGCTAACGATACTATATGAGCATCTATTTCCCTTGAATACAGTTTTAAAAGCATGTTTAAAGAAGCTTTAGATATTGAATAAGCTCCCCAGCCTTTATTACCATTTACAGCTGCACCTGAAGAAATACCAATAATTTGGTCTATTTTTATGTTTAAATCCATTAAAGCATCAAGAATTATTTTATTTGACCAGACATTAATATCCATTACTTTTTGGATTTCATACATTTTTGTATTATGGATTTCCTTTATATCACCTAAAATACCTGCATTTAAAATTACATATTTTAAAGTTTTTACATCTTTAAGTAATTTTTCTACAGAAATATAAACTGTTTCTAAAGCCTGTAAATCACATTTTACAAAATTTATTTTATTTTCTAATTCTTTAGGTAAATGCCTACTTAAAGCATAAACATTAAATCCTTGTGATATGAACCCTTTTGCTAATGCTAATCCAAGACCAGAACCTACCCCTGTGATAAACACAGAGCCTGCCATATAACTACCTCAAATTATTAGTAAATAAGGGGAAAAACCCCTCTTTTTATAGAAAAATTTATTTTTATCTGTGAGCATGTCCATGAAGAATTTCTTCAGGAGTTGCTTCTCTAACATTAACTATCTCAATATCAAAAACAAGGTCTTTACCAGCTAACGGATGGTTCATATCTACAGTAACTTCATTTTCATCAAAATCAACAACTACCATGTTTATTATTTGCCCTTCAGGGGTTTGAGCCTGTAAAGGCATTCCCTTTTGTAGTTCTACACCTTGGAAATATTCTCTGGGAGCTTTTTGGATTAGAGATTCA
This sequence comes from Hydrogenothermaceae bacterium, assembly GCA_012961365.1. Classification (GTDB taxonomy): domain Bacteria; phylum Aquificota; class Aquificia; order Aquificales; family Hydrogenothermaceae; genus Hydrogenothermus. The sequence continues at coordinate 5,854 of DTZN01000038.1, read as the reverse complement.
TCTTTTTCTCCATAAGCTTCCGATGCTGGAACTTCTATAGTTTTACTTTCTCCAGTTTTCATTCCCATCATTTGCTTCTCAAGTCCCGGGATAATTTCTCCTTTACCAGCTAAGATTGTAAGAGGTTCTCCGTGAAACTGGCTAGAATCTATTATCTCTCCAGTTTCTTTGTCTTTTAGTGTGTAGTTAAAGGTAACTACTGTGTTGTTTTGAACTTCTTGTGACATTGTTAAAACTCCTTTATACAGAAATTAAATTAAATCTTTTATATTTTTAACTATAAAGTTATCTTTTCTTGTGTAAATATATACGCTACTTTTGCCATTGTCAACTCTAAAAACTAATACTTTATCAAAGTTATTAGAAAATGCATAGTCTAAACTACTATTTAAGCTTCTATCTATTAACTCTAAAGTTACTTTCTTACCTTGTTTTCTTAATTTATTAATGATTTCAAAAAATATATTTTCATCGACTCCTTTATTTATTGCAAAGTAGTTTTCATCTTTTGTTAATATGTTTATATTTTTTAAATATTCAAAGATAGCAATAGTATCAAAAGCAAATCCAATAGCAGGAAATTCTCCATTGAATTTGCCTATAAGTTTATCGTATCTTCCACCTTGTCCAATAGGTTTTTTATGGTTGGGAATAAAAATTTCAAATATAATTCCTGTGTAATATTCAAACTGTCTAACTTCCCCTAAATCAAAGGTTATATAATTTGAAAAACCAAAATTTTCAATTTTGGAGTATAATTCTTCTAGATAGTTTAATGCTTCTAATAGCTTTTTATAATTTTTAACTTTTTCTTTTAACTTTTTTATTAGCTCAATCTTTCCCTGATATAAAGGAATATTTGATATAAATTCTCCTAAGTCCTTTTTTATATTTTTTTCTAAAACAAATTTTTCTAAATTAAATATCTCCTTATTTTTTACAAAATTTACAAGAGAGCCAAATTCTTCATTATTTAAATTTAAAATTTCTTTTAAAGCATATAAAATTGAAACGCAGCTTAAATCTATTTGAAAATTTTTTATACCCAAATTTTTTAAAGCTTCAATTGCTATAGATAAAACTTCAATATCTGCCTGTAAAGAATTTAATCCAATTAGTTCTATCCCTGATTGTCTTTTTTCCCAGAATTTTTCACCTTTTGGAATTTCGTATCTAAATATGGTTCCTTGGTAATATACTCTGTATGGAATTTGTTTATGTTTTAATGATGAAAAATATCTAGCTATTTGGGCTGTAAAATCTGCCCTAAGCGAAAGAATTTCTCCTTTATATCTATCAATAATCCTAAAGGTTTTATTTGCTATATTTTTTCCTACACCTTTTTTATGAACATCAAAGTATTCAAAATATGGGAGTTTAATTTCTTGGTATCCCCAGCTTTCAAAAGTTTTTGTTATGGTATTTTCTATATTAGAAATAAGACTACTCTCTTTTGGAGAAAATACCCTTATACCTTTTGGTATATCTATATTCAACCTTCTTTCTCTTTAAGTTTTTTTATTCTCCAAAATGTTGGAATGGTTATAACACCTATCCCCAATAACAAAAGAGCTATTTCTATAATTAAGGTTTTATCTATCATAACGCATCCATAGCTGGAATAAATAAATCTTTTAAGAAATATGTGTTGTTTAATTTATATAAAATAGGTCTAACTTTATCATAATCTAATATAGAATAAGATGCATTATCACAACCAAAAGACCAAAATTTATTTAAGTCTAGTCCAAGACCTACTGTTAAAGAAGCTCTAATAGGAACAGTGTGTGAAACTGCAATTATTGTTTCCCCATCATGTTTTTCTAGCATATCTTCTTGAAACTTTTTAACTCTCTTTGCAACTGCTTCTAAATCTTCACCATTTGGAAATTTAACAGTATGAGGCTTATAAAGCCAATCATTAAACATATCTGGATACTTTTCTTTTACTTCATCTACCATCATTCCAGACCAATCACCATGGTCTATTTCTATAATATCTTCATTTTTTACTATTGGTAATCCTAACTCTTTTGAAATATATTCTGCAGTCATATAGGTTCTTTTTAATGGGCTTGAATATAAAGCTGTAGGATTGTATTTTTTCAAAGCTTCTGCTAACAATGGTGCTTGCTTATGTCCTCTTTCACTTAACTCTGGATCAAGTCTTCCTTGATACCTACCTATAGGATTCCAAAGGCTTTCTGCATGTCTGACATAAATAATTCTAACAGCCAAAAGCTCCTCCTAAAAATAAAAAACTAGTCTATAAAATTTTAACAGATTTTTTTAAAAGAATATCCTATATCTTGACAATATGATTTCAAATCTCTAAATTTAAACTACTATTTTAAATAGTATATTGGGGCTAAAAATGTTAATAACCAGAAGAAATTTTTTAAAAACTACAACCTCTCTTGCTATATTAAATCTAGGATATGGATATATACCTGCTTATTCTGTAACTAGAGGATTTAAAATTGGAGAAAGAAAAGAAACTAAAGATTATATATACTATGAGTTAGTTATAAAAAAAGAAAGTATAAAATTAAACAATAAGCCTACTACAGCTTTTACTTTTAATAATAATTTTCCAGCTCCCCTTATCAGGCTCAAAGAAGGTAAAGAAGCAATAATAAAAATTATCAATGAAACTGATGAGCCTACTTCTATACACTGGCACGGTATTATTTTACCTAACGAAATGGATGGAGTTCCCGGGGTTACATTTGCAGGAATACCCCCTAGGAGTAAATTTACATATAAATTTCCTGTTGTTCAATATGGAACATACTGGTATCACAGTCATACAGGATTACAAGAACAACTTGGACATTATGGTCCATTAATCATAGATCCTAAAGAACCTGAACCTTTTCAGTACGATAGGGATTATGTAGTTCAATTATCTGATTGGACTTTTGAAAATCCATATGATGTATTAAGACATCTTAAACTATGGGAAGGTTATTATAATTATCAAAAAAGGACTATTTCCGACTTTATTAATGATGTACAAGCTAAAGGTTTAAACTGGACTATTAAAGAACGAATGATGTGGGCTAAAATGAGAATGAATCCAAGAGACATAGCAGATATTACATCATCTACATACATCTATTTAATAAATGGACTTTCAAAAGAAGAAAATCCTACTTTTATATTTAAACCTGGAGAAAAAATAAGGCTTCGTTTTATTAATTCATCTGCTACTACATATTTCGATATTAGAATTCCTGGATTAAGAATGAAAGTCATTCAAGCTGATGGACAGAATATTCAACCTGTAGAGGTTGACGAATTTAGAATAGCTGTTGCTGAAACTTATGATGTTTTAATAGAGCCAAAAGAAAATCAAGCATATGCAATTTTTGCTGAAACTATGGATAAAAGTGGATACACAATGGCAACATTAGCTCCTAAAAAAGGAATAAAAGCTATCCTTCCAAAAAGGCGTTCCCCTGTAACTAGGAGTATGAAGGCCATGGGAGGAATGATGAAGATGAATAAAGAAAATAATCTATGTGGGAATTGTGAACCTATGAAAATTCCAGATAGTTTTGGAGTTGATGCAGCAATGATTCAAAAAAAGCCTATATGTAGAATAAATGATCCGGGTGTTGGTTTTGAAAATATTAAACATAAAGTTTTAACTTATGCAGATTTAAAAAGTATTGAGCCTTTTAAAGTTAGAAAACCAGAAAGACAGATAGATATTCATCTAACTGGTAATATGGAAAGATTTATTTGGAAAATGTATTCATATGATGGCAAAGAATGGAGTTCTGAATTTCATGAACTAATAAAAACAAGATTAAATGAGAGGGTTAGATTGGTATTCATTAATCATACAATGATGGATCACCCAATCCACCTTCATGGGATGTGGATGTATTTACAAAACTCAAATGGAGAGTATAATCCAAGGAAACACACTATAAACATAAAACCTGGAGAAAAACTTTGCGTTGAAATAGATAACGATGCTTTAGGTAATTGGGCTTTTCATTGCCATATTCTCTATCATATGCATACTGGAATGTTTAGAGTTTTAAAAGTTTGTTAATGGAGATTTAATTATGGGAAAAAAACTTTATATAATTTTAATTTCAATCATTTTTATGTCATACTTTTCATTATCAGAAGATGTAAATCAGTGTAATTTTTATCCTGTAAAACCTAAACTCCCTTATTACTATGGTCAATTTCTCATCGATAGGTTTGAATATATTCTAAATAAAGATAACGATTTTAACTACGAAATGACTGCTTGGTATGGAGGAGATTATAGAAGAATATGGCTAGAGCTTGAAGGAGAGCATAATTTTAATAAAAATCTTGGGAAAATAGAAAATGGAGATTTACTCTTTGGAAAACTAATATCACCATTTTGGGATATTAGAGCAGGAATAGGTTATGTAAGTTTATATAATGGTAAAGTTTATAACGATAAAAAAATGATACTAATTGGATTCAAAGGTCTAGCTCCTTACAGATTTGAGATTGATACTAACTTAAGGCTAACAGATAATGGAAATGTGTATGGAGATTTTGAAGCTGAATATGACTTGTTTATAAGCCAAAGATTAGTCTTACAACCAAGATTTGATACAACATTTTCATTTAAAAACATACCTAACATAGATATTTATTCTGGAGTAAATAATTTTGATTTTTCATTAAGATTAAGGTATGAGTTTAAAAGAGAATTTGCTCCTTATGTAGGATTAAATTACTCAATAAAAATAGGAAATGCTAGGAAAGCATCTGAAGAAAACGAAAGTTTATTTATTTTTACAGGTATAAGAGCTTGGTTTTAAGCGTATATAGAAATCTTCCCATCTGGATTTTGAGGAGGAGTTTTTGTCTGTTGTTGAGTATTATTATCTGCTTGAGTTTGCATATTATTTTGTGGTAGCATTTGGATTATTTGGTTAGCTACGTCTTTTTGCATATCTAAGATTGATTTATAAGCTGCTACTCCTGTTAAAATATCGATTTTCACAATAAAATCTCCTAAATTATTAAACTAATATTAATAATAATACAAATTTTTTTATTTACAAGGGTTATGGAAAAAATTATTGCAATTACAGGAACTACTGCTACAGGAAAAACAGAAATTTCTATAAAGCTTGCAGAAACTCTAAATGGAGAAATTATAAGTGCAGATAGTATGATGGTTTACAAATATATGGATATAGGAACTGCAAAACCTTCTTTAGAGGAAAGGCAAGGAATACCACACTATGTAATAGATGTAGTTTACCCAAATGAAAATTTTTCAGTCCAAGATTTTTTAAATATAGCAAACAAAAAAATAAGAGAAATACAAAGTAAAGGCAAAACTCCCATAGTTGTTGGAGGAACTTGGCTTTATATACAGGCGTTATTATACGGTTTATCAAAAGCGCCTCCTGCAGATATAAAAATTAGAGAAGAACTTTATAAAGAAAGCAAAGAAACCCTTTATAAAAAACTATTAGAAGTTGACCCTGTTTATGCAAAAAAAATACATATAAATGACAAAAAACGAACAGTTAGAGCTTTAGAAGTTTATTACCTAACAGGAAAACCTTTTTCTTCATTCCACAGCTGGAACAAACCTTTGTATGATTTTATTGGATTTGTTTTTAGTAGAGAAAAACATCAAATCATGGAAAGGATAGAAAAAAGGGTTGAGAAAATGTTTGAGCTTGGTTTAGTAGATGAAGTTAAATTTTTAATAGAAAAAGGTTTCAAAAATAGTCTTACTGCTATGCAAGCTATTGGTTATAAGGAAATTATTCCATATATTGAAGGTAAAATTTCCCTTGAAGAATCTAAAAAACAAATTATAAAAAACACAAAAAAT
>DTZN01000037.1 GCA_012961365.1 Hydrogenothermaceae bacterium | reverse complement strand
CGAAGCTTATTTCTGAGACATTAGTTAGAAGGATAGAGAAATTTGGGTAGGTTACCAATTGCAGCAAAGAAAAGGGAAAGGAAGAAATATCGATAGATAAAAGTATTGACTGAGAAAAGTCATAAATTAGCACAAGCAATGTATGCAAAAGAACTTGGATTTTACGGTAAATATTGTAAATTAGCAGAAGATCTAGAAAAAGAGATAGAAAAACAAAAAGGTAAAAAATTGGTTATGAATGTTGATGGGGCAATTGCTGCTGTAGCAAGTGAAATGGGATTTGACTGGAGACTAGGAAAAGGATTTTTCATAATAGGAAGAATTCCGGGGCTTGTAGCACATACTTATGAGGAACTTTTTGAAAGACCATTTTCTAAAAGGCTTGATGAAGAAAAAGATGTTGAATACTTAGGAAAATCTCATAGGCTACTTCCTGAAGAATATAAAAATCGCTGGTAAAATGGAAAAAGATAAACTTCAAAAATATGAAGAGGTAAAAAGAAGACAGCGGAATATTATAATAGCTTCTATTATATTAACTGTATTTGCAGTAGGAAATTTTTATATATATAAAGAAATTTCTCGGGCAGAAGAATTTTTTAATCCTTACGTTTTCCTTGTGATTATAAATATAAATGTTGTTTTTTTCTTAACAATTTTAGCCATATCTTTAAGACATCTAATAAAACTATTTTTTGAGAGTAAAGAAACCCAAGGTAAGTTAAGAGTAAAGCTTTCTATTATTTTAATATCTATGATTTTTTTTCCGGCAATAATTATATCTACAGTTTCAATATCTTTAATATCTGATGCTACAAATTTTTGGTTTTCTGGCAAAGTCGAACAAGCTCTAAAAAGTGCAAAAACAATAGTTGACATCACACTAAACCAACATAAAAGATATATAAAATATGCTGGAGAACTTTTAAAACAAGAAAAAGTAAATCCTTACAATGTAAAAAAAATTTTTAATTTAAAATCAATAACTTTTACAGATGAGAACAAAATTCCAGAGAAAATCTATGGGAAGCCTTTAAGTTTTAAAAATATGGATTTTTCAAAAGAATTTACTGTAATAAATGATAAATTCCTCAGATATATAACCTATGATAAAGCTGAAAACAAATACATAATACTAGATGCAAGGCTTCCTGAAATATTTGTAGAAAAGAAAAAACAAATAGAAGAAATAACTAAAGCTTATTCTAAATTTAGACATTATAAAAAACCTGTTCGTGTAAGTTATATAGTAACTATGTTAACTATAACTATGTTTGTTATTGGAGCAGCTATTTGGTTTGGCCAATACATAGTTAGAAATTTAACCTATCCTTTAGAGGAACTTGTTAAAGCATCAAAAGAGGTAGCAAAAGGAAACTTAAACGTAAGTATAAGGTTAAAATCTTCAGATGAAATAGGAATTTTAATAAATGAGTTTAATCAAATGGTAAGAGAATTAAAAAATTTGTATATAAAACTTGAAAAAAGCAACAGAGAATTAAAAATTAATCAAGAATATTTAGAAGCAGTTCTTGAAAACGCAAGAACAGGAGTTATTTATTCTGATAAAACAGGAAAAATAAAAAAAATTAATAAAGCTGCAGAAAATATTCTTGGTATTAAAAGAAGCCAGCTTGAAAATAAAGACATATCTTATCTTCTAAATATACTTGGTATATCATCAAACCAACTTGATACAGAAAAAACAGTAGAAATAAAAGGAAAAGTAATTATTGTAAAAGCAACAAAAATATCAGAAAAAGGTTTAGTTTTAGTTTTTGATGATATTACAGATGTCGTCATAGCAGAGAAAGCAAGAACCTGGAGAGAAATTGCTCAGAGAATAGCACATGAAATAAAAAATCCTTTAACACCTATAAAACTTGCTGCAGAAAGAATAGAAAGACAGTATAAAAGGCAAAATGAAAATTTTCCTCAAATTTTAGAAAAATCAGTAAAGGCAATTTATTCAGAAGTAGAACATTTATCAAAACTTGTTAAAGATTTTCGCCAGTTTGCAATGAATGATAAGTTAAATATAACAGAGTTTAATCTAAAAAATCTTTTTGAAGAATTAAAAAGAAGTTATCAAACTGATAAATTTAAAATTCACATTGATGTTCCTAAAAATCTTATAATAAAAGCAGATTGCAAACTTTTAAGGCAGGCTTTTTCCAATATTATTCAAAATAGCTTAGAAATACTAAAAGATGGTGGAGAAGTATATATTAAAGTTAAAGATATTGAAAATTACATAAAAATAATATTTAAAGATACAGGAAAAGGTATATCTAAAGAAGAAGTAGAAAAAATATTTGTCCTATATTATTCCAATAAACCAAAAGGTAGTGGTTTGGGACTAACCATAACAAAAGAAATCATAGAAAAACATAAAGGAAAAATAAAAGCCATTTCAAGTAATGATGGAGCAATATTTGAAATAATTCTTCCCAAAGAGGCAAGGTAAAGTGTTTATCACAGAAAAAAGATTAAAAAAGATAAAAAAAGTTTTAGAAAAAAGGCAAAAGGACCTTCAAGTATTTACAGATAATGTAAAAAATCAGCATAACTTTTCTGCAATATTAAGAACATGTGATGCAACAGGAGTTTTATATCTTTATTACAGATTTTTAGGTCAGGGAAATTTAATAAATGAAGAAATAACAATGGGCTCACATAAATGGGTAATACATACAAAAGTCAAAGATTTAGATAAATTTTTTAAGCAAAAAAAAGAAGAAGGTTTTCAAATTTTAGCTACTTATCTTTCTGAAGATAGTATAGATTTTAGGTCTATAGACTATACAAAACCTACATTAATAGTTGTTGGAAATGAAATACAGGGAGTTAGCAAAGAAGTTCTAAAATATACAGACAAAAAAATCATTATCCCAATGTATGGAATGGCTCAAAGTTTAAATGTTTCTGTTGCTACTGCAGTAATCCTTTATGAAGCCCAAAGACAAAGAGAAAAAAAGGGAATGTATGATGAACCATCCTTAACAGAAAAAGAGATAAATCAAATAATAAAAAAATGGTCTACAGATGATGTAATAAAGTATAAAATGCAAGAAAATGCCATAAGGCATATAAAAAAGTAAGATTTTACACTTAAAAAAATAAACACAAAATATTGAAAGTGTATATATTTCGAGATAACAGGAATTCTTATTTTAGATGGTGCCCCCGACGGGATTCGAACCCGTGTCGCCGGCGTGAAAGGCCGGTGTCCTAGGCCTGGCTAGACGACGGGGGCAGAAGAGATATTTATTTTATCATATTCTTAAATTTTTTGCAAATGGTGAGCCGCCCGGGGGTCGAACCCGGGACCACCGGTTTAAAAGACCGGTGCTCTACCGACTGAGCTAGCGGCTCAACCAAAAGGGATTAATAATATATCAGATAGAATTGACCTTGTCAACAGTTTTTTATATTCTAATAAAAACAAAAGTTAGGAGAAGGTTTATGGTAAAAACTGCATTTGTTTTTCCAGGGCAAGGTTCGCAATTTTTAGGAATGGCTAAAGATATTTATGAAAGGTATGATGAAATAAAAAAACTTCACAAACAAGTTAATGAAAAACTTGGCTTTGATTTAACTAAAATAATGTTTGAAGATGAAGAGAAACTAAATTTGACAGAATATACTCAACCTGCATTAGTTTTGGCATCTTACAGTGTTTTATATGCTTTAAACCAAGAAAAACCACAAATCAAGGCTAATTTTGTCGCAGGACATTCATTAGGAGAGTTTTCTGCGCTAGTTGCTTCAGGGAGTTTAAATGTGGAAGATGCAATTTGGATAACAAATATAAGAGGAAAATTAATGCAAGAAGCAGTTCCCACCGGAAAAGGGGCAATGGCAGCTATAATTGGGTTAAACTCTGATGAAATTGAAAAAACATTAAAAGAAATAGATGGCATCGTTGAAATAGCTAACTACAATAGCTACGAGCAAACAGTAATTTCTGGAGAAGCTAAAGCTGTAGAAAAAGCTATGGAAATTTTAAAACAAAAAGGGGCTAAAAAGGTTGTAAAACTTGCAGTTTCTGTACCTGCCCATTCTTCTATGTTAAAAGAAAAAGCTGTCGAGTTTGGAAAATATATAGATAAGCTAGACATAAAAGATGCAAATATTCCTGTTATTTCAAACATTACTGCAAAGCCCATTCAATCTGTAAATGAAATAAAAGAAGAACTAAAAGCACATTTTTATTCTCCTGTTAGATGGGTTCAAACTGTTGTATTTTTTAAAGAACAGGGAGTAGATACTATAATAGAGTTAGGACCTAAAAAAGTGTTAACTGGTTTAATAAAAAGAATAGATAAAAGCTTTAATTTAATTAACTTGGAAAAATTTGATGATATTGAGAAATTATGAAGAAGCAAATATTTATAACAGGCACAGATACAGGAATAGGTAAAACATATATTTCTTATTTAATAGCTAAAGTATTAATTAATAAAGGAGTAAAAGTAGGATACTTTAAACCTGTTGAAACAGGGTGTATACCTAATTGTGAAGATGCTAAAAAGTTATCCAGTATAACAGGGCAAGATATAAATGAAATTGTTTTATATAAATTTAAAAATCCTGTTGCTCCATTAGTAGCAGAAAGGGAAGAAAATAAAAAAATAAAAGTAGAAAAAATATTATCCCATTTGAAGCTTTTAAAAGAAAAATATGACTTTTTAATTGTTGAAGGGGCTGGAGGAGTTTCAGTTCCTATAACAAAGGAAAATGGGAAAATATACACTTACTTAGATTTTATAAATGATACTAATTTACCTGTTGTTATAGTAGCAAGGGCAAATCTCGGGACTATAAACCATACGTATTTAACTTTCAATGTAATTAAATCTTACCAAGGTGAAATTTTATCTATATTTTTAAATAAAGCTTCAAAAAATCCAGACTTGGCAGAAAAAACAAATAAGCAAATTTTATCTGAAATGCTTTTATTTGAGAATATTTTTTATACATTTGAAGATGAAGAAGAAAAGAATTTAAAAATTTTAGAGAATGAATTCTTAAAAGTTATTGAAAACTAACCGAAAAATATATACCATATATAAAAAAGGAGGTTTTTTATTATGTCTAATAAGAATATTTCTAATGAAGCAAGCTCAAACGTATCTTTATTATCATCTAAATAAGATTTGGCTTTTTTATATTTTTCTAGTTTTCTAATTAAGCTATTTTTTTCTTTTTGAACTTTTGAGCTCTCTTTTGGATTATTCCAAAAGTTTATATCATTTTCTAATTTTTCAATCTCTTTTAATCTTTTTTCAATCATCTCAGGTTTT
>DTZN01000036.1 GCA_012961365.1 Hydrogenothermaceae bacterium | reverse complement strand
CCTTTTCGTAAAGCTTTTTTATCTTCTCGTTTTAAGATGTGAGGTTGGTCGGAGTGGGAGTCCCATGGGAAGGTATTAGGCATTATCCACACTTCTATAAAGCTTTTCATATTGATTGGTCATGCTATTTATGCTATACTCCTCAATCGTTTTAAATGCTTCTCTTGCTAAATTTTCTCTTAATGTTTGATTGTGATAGAGCTTAACGATTTCATTATAAATGGCATCACTATCTTTTGCTTCTATGAGTATGCCTGTATGCTTATGTTCTATAATATCTGGAATACCTCCTACATTGGAAGCGATAATCGAAACTTTTGCTTGAATAATATCCAAGAGAATAGAACCAAGTCCTTCATTGAGAGAGGGGAATACAAATAGGTCTAAACAAGATATATAGTCTCCCACATTGTTAACAAATCCTTCAAAAGTTATATTTTTTAACCCTTTTGCTTGTTTTTTATAATTTTCTTCATCTTTGCCTTGACCTAAAAGGATGAGGTGAATATTTGGGTATTCTATTTGAAGTTTTTTCATTGCTTCTATAAGGTAGTATTGCCCTTTATCATCGTTGTCTAACTCTCCAATATTTCCAATAAGAAAATTATTTTCAAATCTTTGTTTTATATTTTCAATTTTCTCTTGATGAGTAGTTAATTGAGTATATGCACTGGGTATAATTTTTATATTAATATTATTAGAGAGGTTAAGTGTTGTATTTTTAATGGCATTTGACAAAACAATGGTGTAAGTTGACTTGGTGTAGATTTTTTTATTGAAAAAGTTATTACTTATGGGATTGTTGACTCTTCTTGTTATAAGGTAAGGGAGTTTATAGAGTAAGTGAATTAAATAAGCAACTTGTGCTGCTTTTGTTTCATGTGCATGAATAAGCTTGGTATTTTGAATTTCATTTATATGAAAAATATAGGGTTTAGAAATACTGATAATTTCTAGGTTTTTTATAGAGTTTAGGCGTAAAGCTAATTCGGATTTCTTTCTAGTAAAGATTTTTTGTTGATATCCACGATGAGATAGTTCCTCTATGAGAAGTTGAGTCTGTCGTTCTCCCCCTCTATAGCCTTTTGCAAAGTTTAGATGAACTATTTGTCTGTTTTTTTGCAATTGATATACCTTTTTGTGTATTTGAAAAACTTACCATTGAAGTTTGATATGGCAATCACAAAACCTCTCCAGCCATCTAAAATCCCGAGTTGTAAAAAATAAGTTTTAAAGAATGCAAACTTTGCTTTAATTATAACTATAAGAAAGAAACAAGTTTTTTTATCTTTTGCAGCTAAATCAGAGTAGATCATTACTTTTTGTAAAAATTGATTTATATCTTGTACAGCATTGTGTTTAAAGCTGTTTTTTAAATTTGTTTTTATGCTATCTTCTCTTTGTATGATAAATTCATGTACCATATTTTGATTGAATTGATGATAGGTATTGTTATAAATTCTTATGAGTCTATCGTTTCCCCATCCACTGTGTTTGATCTCTTTGTTTAGAAAGTAGTTATCTCTTTTGAGTATAAATAACTCTTTTTTATTGCTAAGTTCTAAATTTTTCAACTCTTCTAGTAAGTTAGGTAAAATAACTTCATCGCTGTCCAATGATAAAATCCAATCATTACTTGCATGCGTCGCAGCCAAGTTTTTAGTGGGACCAAAGCCTAAGAAATCTCCTGTAATTTTTTTTACATTCTCATAGGTACTGGCTATACTTTGTGTGTTATCTGTAGAGTTATTCAAATATAGAATAACCTCTTTAAATTCCTTTAAACTCTCAAGGGTTTCTT
>DTZN01000035.1 GCA_012961365.1 Hydrogenothermaceae bacterium | reverse complement strand
ATTTAATAAAAGAAAAAAACTAAAAAATACTATTACGACATATGGGGATACAGATGAAAATTTAGTAGATGAGCTTTTAAGCTCATCTACTAATGAAAAGAAAGTAGAAAATATTTTTAATTCTACAAAAGAATACTATGACATGCATGTTTCAGAAAAAGAAGCAAAAGAGTTTTTGGCTCAGTTTAAAAAAGATTTTAATCAAGCAAGATTTGATCAACTCGTAAATGATTGTAAAAAAGAGGTAATCAATTCTATTGTAACGCCTTTTGGGATTGGGAAAATTATTGCTGCGTATGATAAATCTGGTGGAAATGTTGATACTGTGCATAATGCTAGGAATGGTACTTACGCTACAGATGAAGAAAAAAATGCATATGAAAATAGAGGAGACTATGATAGTGATAAGTATCATAAAGATCCAAAGTTTATTCAAATAAATAGACAGCACTCTGAAAATAGAAAAAAGGGAGAGTCAACAGATTATATGACAGGTGAAAAGCTTGACCCAAATAAAAGTCATGATCTGGATCATGTAAAGTCAGCTAAAGAAACCCATGATGATGCCGGTAGAGTACTTGCTGGAATTGAGGGAAGTGATTTGGCTAATACAGAATCAAATCTTAAACCAACAAGTGCAACTAACAATAGGTCAAAAAAAGCTGATAGTATGGAAGACTTTCTCCAAAGAAAGAATGAAAGGCTTCAAAAAATAGATAATCTTAAAGGTAAAGACACATTATCTGAAACAGAACAAAAAGAATTAAAAAAACTTGAAGAGCTAAACAAGATAGATGATGATAAAGCTATGCAAACAGATAATGAAGCTCGAAAAGAAATAGATAATGAGATTAATAAAACTTATTATACAAGTGCTAAATTTGCTAAAGCAACTTTAAAGTCGGGAGCAAAGGAGGGTGCTAAAATGGGAATGCAACAAGCACTCGGACTTATAATGACTGAATTTTTCACTGCAGTGTTTGATGAAATCATTGACATTTACAAAAACGGTTATACTTCAGGATTTGAAGATGACAGGTTTTTCATGGTCTTAAAAGAAAGACTACAGCGAATTTCATTACGGTTAAAAAACAAATGGAAAGATGTCGCAATTGCATTTAAAGATGGCGCTATCTCTGGATTTATATCAAACTTAGTTACTACTGTAATCAATGCATTGATAAGGACAGGGAAAAGAGTTGTTAGAATTATAAGAGAGGGAATATACTCTTTGTTTAGGGCAGTAAAACTGCTCTTGTTCCCACCAGAAGGAATGAAGCATGAAGATGCCATGCATGAAGCAAAGAAAATTATCGCAAGTGGTATAGTTATTAGTTTGGGCGTTATTGTTGAACAATATATAGATACCATTATCAAAACGACGGTTTTTTTAGAGCCTTTTGCTGATATTTTAAGCACAGTCTTTATCGGAGCGGTTACAGGATTAGCAGTTACGATGGTTGTGTACTATATTGATAAAAAGAAAAATGATAAAGATGCTATTGACGATATGGTATCGCAGACTGATAAAAAACTTGATGCGTTATTTGAATCTTTGCAAGAATTAAGCCTTATTCAAATAAAAGATAATGTACAAACTGTTCCACTACTACAAAAATAAAGACATTAATTCTTTATTCTTGTTTTTTATTGTAAATGCTTTAGCTGTATACTTAATCGTTGGATTATATATATCATCCATAGTAGCATTTTTATCTGCTCCAGCATCGAGCAGTTTTTTGGGGTCATTCCATATCTTTATGAAATATTATAAGGAGTACACACCACAAGATATTTAAGTTCTATTTTTAGATAAAATGATTTTAGTAACTTTATAGAAAGGATTTGTTTTGGTAGGATTAGCGGTTTTTTCTATTATTGTTGTAATTGTATTTATGATGACAAAGAAAGAAAGAAAATCAGAGAAGAAGAGGTTAAAGAAGATATCAAAGAAGAAGTCAGTGATATAGATAATCTAAAAGAATCATTTAACGAATCAATGTCTAAATATCAAAAAATAATTCATAAAGAATTTGAGGAAAAAGCAAAAATTTACAAAGATCAATATGATTCTAAAAAAGATGAACTCAACCACTTAAAAAAGAAGTTAGAAAACTAAAAAAATTTGTAGAAGTAATAAAACTACGAGAAAAAATATATGAAATTAACAACAAATTCAAATATATAAAAGATGGTCCTATTACTTTATTGGATAATTTAGTTGTAGATAAAGTTGAAGTAGGCGAATACGAAGTAAAAATACCTCTAATGGAAAAAGACTACGTAGGGTTTATTACGGCACTAACTAATCATCTAAAAAAACATCAACTTGCATAAGCAATTTT
>DTZN01000034.1 GCA_012961365.1 Hydrogenothermaceae bacterium | reverse complement strand
TGTAATCCTACTTTTTCTCCAAAATGTTTTAATGCAGAAAAATTTACATGGGAAGTAATATCCTGATAACCTATATGTTCCCAGTAGTTTTCACTATATCTATGCTTATAGTAGCAAAGTAGTGTTCCTTTCATTCTATAGTATTTGTATAATTCTCTCGATGGATAACCATAATCAATTGTTATTACATATCCTTCTTTTAGTTTTTTACCTATTTTTTGTATGTAATCTTTAGCATCTAGATTTATTTCTGTAGTCATTCCTTCTAAAATGTTTATGTTTAACTTTTTTAAATAATCTAAAATTTCCTTTCTTACTGGTTTTTCTATTTCTATTATATTTTCTTCTTTATCTAATCCTAAATATATTTCATAAAGTTGATTATTCTTTTTTCTTATTAAATAAATAGGAAAAGCATCAAAAAGTTCGTTTGAAAAAATTACTCCTTCTATGCTTTCATCTTTAAAGTCAATTATATCTTGTATCCATTTAGTATTTTCAAATTCTTTAAGAATTTGTTTTTGATTTTGTATATGGTATTGTGATTTTTCTATAAGTATATATTCACAGTTGTTATAAACATTTGGATAATGCTTTTTTAAATTATTTAAAATATCGTATGCTAAATATCCTTTTCCTGCTCCTATTTCTACTATTTTGAAATTTTTAGAATTTAGTTTATCAAAGATTTCTGCAAATTGTTTTGCTAGTAATGCTCCAAAAGCTTCATCTAATTCTGAAGCTGTAAAAAAATCTCCTTTTTCTCCAATTTTTGATTTATCACTTGTATAGTATCCAAGCTCAGGATAGTAAAGAACCATATCCATAAAATCTCTAAATGAGATACTTCCTTCTTTCCTTATTTTACTTTTAATTAGATTAATAAGTTCTTTATTTCCCGTTAACTTAGGCAATTTCTTTTTCCTTTGGCTTTATTACTTTAAGAAGTTCTTTTTTTACTTTTTCTATAAGTTTTTCTTCATTAATTTTTGTTTTATCCTTTGTCCTAACATAAAAAGAATCCCTTGCCCTTTCTCCTTGTGTTGTTACTTTTGCAATGTGGACATACAAATCAAACTTTGAAAATACATGAATTATATCAAATAATAAGCCTATTCTATCTTTAGCAGAAATATCAAATATTGTATAACTATCTGACATTTTATTATCTACTTTAACAAATGTTGGAGGAGGTAAAGAAGCAGACTTAAAAATAGTTTGTCTTTTTTTTCTAAGGTCTTTTACTGTTAGTTTCCCATTTCTATATTCGTTAAACATATTTAAAAATTTTTGGAATTTGCTTTCATCAATTGCATCTAAAGTGGCTGTTGAAACATGAGCATTTATTAAAATTGTGTCATCTTTTCTAGTATAACTATATATTGATAATATGTTAACTTGCATATTGCTCAATATTCCTGTAAATGCAAGTAAAGGATTTTCTACATCTTTTACTGCCATTACAATTTCCGAAAACCCTATACTACTGTTTTTTTCAAATAAGAATTGCGGTTCTCCTGTCTTTAAAAGCCTGTATTCTAGTTTCATATGTTTCAAAATATCATCTAAAGGAGTAGAAGATATGTAATAATCAGACACCCTTTCTAAAAGATTTTTAGCTTCCTTTTCACTAAATTCAGTCTTTAATAGAGCTAGAGCTTTTCTTTTTTTCTCTTCTATCTGTCTTTTGTGTAGTTCTTTTGCAGAAATACCCTTATCTAAAATTGCATAGGCTTTATAGTAAAGTTCCCAAAGAAGTGAGTTTTTCCATTCATTCCACGCATTTGGACCGACTGCATTAGCATCACACCATGTTAAAACTGTGAGCATTTTTAAAAACTCTTTATTTTTAACTATTTTTATAAATTCATCTAAAACCTTTGGGTCATGTATATTTCTTCTTTGGGATATTTTTGCCATTTCAAGATGGTATAAAACCAAATCACTAACTATTTTTGCATCTCTTTTTGAGTATCCAAATCTTGTTAGTATATCTATAGCCATTTTTGAACCTAAAACACTATGGTCTGTTTTGTGTCCCTTTCCTATATCATGCAAAAATATAGCCCATATTAAAAGGTCTTTTCTTTCTATATCTTTATATAGTTCATACATAGACTTTCTTTGTGGAGTATCTTGTTTTTTTAGACTTTCGAGCATCTCTACTGCTTTTATTGCGTGGGCATCTGTTGTGTATTTGTGGTATGCATCGTATTGAAAATGGCATCTTTGATAACCAAACTCTGGAATTAACTCATCTATCACATAAAATTCCTGCATTTTTCTAATTGTTTTAGCTAAATTTTTTACATCTAGAAAGATTTCTCTAACTAGTTTTTTTGTATCTTCTGTTAAATTGTTTTTTAATTTTTTCTCATTTTTTCTGATTAGATATTCAAGTTGGGAAGAGAAGTCTAGCTCATATTCCTTATAATATTTAAATGCCCTAACTACATTAGATACATCTTTTTCAAACTTTTCTGCATTAAAAACATCAAGTTCTGTAGCAGTTCTAGAAAATACCGCATCTACTGGCGTGTGTATCTCAAAATCATGTGTTTCTGTTAGATTTTTTAATATTCTTTTCGTTATTGTATTAATAGATTTCGCGTTTAAATAATAAAGTTTCATCATTTGTTCTACGGAAGCTCTTAAAGCTTCTTCATCATCATTTGGTAATGCATAACCAAGTTTTTTAGCAACTTCTCCTTGTAAGGAAAAAACAAGAACATCACATTTTTTATTGCATATTAAATGCATTTGATTTCTGATTTTCAGTATAAAATCATATGCTCTAACAAGTTCTATGTATTCTTCTTCTAAAATTATTTTCTTATCAACAAAATATCTGTAATCTTCTACATCATCTAAAACTTTTGCAATCCAGAAAACCTCATGAAAATCCCTTAAACCTCCCTCTCCTTCTTTTACATGGGGTTCCATCATATATATACTGCTTCCTGTTTTTTCATATCTTAATTTTCTAGCCCTTAAAGTCGCGGTTATATATTCATGTCTTTTTTTCTTTATAAGTTTTTTAAATTTATCTTGTAGTTCCTTAAAAATTTCTTCATTTCCCCATAAAAGTCTTCCTTGTAGCAGTGAAGTTGCTACTGTTAAATCTTCCTTTGCAAGTTTTACAAATGTTTTTATATCTCTTGGTGAAAATCCTATGTCTACTTTTAGGTCTAGTAGTAAATAATAGAAATTTTCTAACCCTTCTTTTAATTGCTCAAAATTTTCTTCTTTAAATACAAGGGATATATCTATATCAGATTTAAAACAAAGTTCTCTTCTTCCATAGCCTCCAAGAACAACAATTGATATGTCTTTAGGATTTTTAAAACTAATCTCTGCAAATTTTCTTATAGTTTCATCTGTAAGGTCTGATAAAGCTCTAACTGTGTTTAATCCAGTTTCTCCATTGTAATGATTTTTTACTATTTTTTCTTTTTTTTTTAAAGTAGTTTTCTAGAATTTGCTTTGCTTTATCAGTTTTTGTTACTTGCATTTTTCAATCCTTTAATATTTTTGTTTTTACTATATAAATTATTTCTTCAAAAATTTTCTTTTCTTTTTTTGTTCCATCTATTATATAAAATAGTTCTTTATTTTCTTCTGCAATTTTCAAAAATCCGTTTCTTAATCTTTTATGAAAATCTATACCTTCTTTTTCTATTCTGTCTTTTTTGTTCCCAAGTCTTTGCAGTGAAACTTCTACTGGAATATCTATTAGGAAAACAATATCAGGATAAACTCCATCTGTAGCTATGTCATTTAGTGTTTTTATTAAGTTTATATCTAATCCTCTTGCATAACCTTGGTAAGCTAAGCTTGAGTATATATATCTATCACAAATAACATTAATACCTTTTTCTAAATTTGGCTTTATAACGTTATGAATATGAAAATTTCTATCTGCTTCGTATAAAAATAGTTCGGCTTTTGGTGGAAACATTTCATCTGTATCTGATAATAAAATTTCTCTTATTTTTTTTCCTGTTTTTGTTCCCCCAGGTTCTCTAGTTAATATAGATTTTTTACCTATACTATTTAAATACTCATATAGATTTTTAGCTTGTGTTGTTTTTCCTGCCCCTTCTATACCTTCAAATACTATAAAAACTCCCTTTTTCATTCATAAAGCCTTTTTTAATTTGGATTTTGTTATGAATTTTTCAATTTTTTCTGCTATCTGGTTTGCAAGAAGCCCCAATTCTTCTTCTAATTGGCTAACTTTACCATGGGTGATAAATCTATCTGGTATTCCAAATCTAATTAATTTATTTGTATATCCATTATCCAAAATATATTCTGCTATAGCACTTCCAAATCCACCATTTAATGTTCCATCTTCTCCTGTTATTATGTATTGGTGTGTATTAAGTAATTTTATTAAAAGTTCTTCATCCATGGGTCTTATAAATCTTGCATTTACAACTGTTATGTTAAAACCTCTTTTCTTTAATATTTCTTTAACTTTTAAAGCTTTTTGCACATACCTACCTACTGCTAAAAATACTATATCCTTACCTTCTTCTAAGATTTCCCAACTTCCAATCTTTATAAATTCAAAACCTTTATTTTCTTGTCCTATACTTTCCCCTCTTGGATATCTTATCGCAAAAGGTTTGTCAGTTTTTATTGCAGTATATAAAAGATTTCTAAGCTCCTGTGCATCTTTAGGCGCAGAAATTATTATATTTGGACAAGCTCTCAAAAATGATATATCGTAAACTCCATGATGCGTTGGTCCATCTTCTCCAACTAAACCTGCTCTGTCTATTGCAAATATAACTGGTAAATTTTGTAAAGCTATATCATGTATTACTTGGTCGTAAGCTCTTTGTAAAAATGTTGAATAAAAACTTGCTACAGGTTTTAACCCTTCTACTGCTAAACCTCCTGCAAATGTAGCTGCGTGCTGTTCTGCTATTCCCACATCAAAGAACCTGTTTGGAAATTTTTCAGAAAACATAGTTAATCCAGAACCTTCTTTCATAGCTGGAGTTATTGCAACAATTCTTTCGTCTTTTTCAGCAAGTTCAACTAAAGCTTTTCCAAAGACTTTACTCCAACTTGGATTTGATGATGTTTTTTTTATAGGAACTCCTGTTATTTTGTCAAAAGGAGATATCCCATGGAATGGTGTTGGATTATCTTCTGCTGGTTTATATCCTTTCCCTTTTTGTGTAATTACATGGAGTAAAATAGGACCTCTCATATACTTTATATTTTCTAATGTATTTTTTAGATTTTTTAAATCATGTCCATCAACAGGACCAACATATGTAAAACCAAGCTCTTCAAATAATATTCCCGGAGCAAAAAGACCTTTAATATACTCTTCAATTTTTCTAGCAAGTTTTGAACCTTGTTTTCCAAAAACTTTTTCTATTATCGTTTTTAGTTTCTGTCTAGGTTTTTGAAATACTTGGTTTGTAATAATCCTATTAAAATATGTGTAAATAGCTCCAACATTTGGAGATATAGACATTTGATTATCATTAAGTATTACTATAAATTTAGATGGGTCTAGCCAACCTGCATTATTCAATCCTTCAAAGGCTTCTCCTGCAGTCATAGCACCATCGCCAATTATAGCTATGGTATAACCTTCTTCATTTTTTAAATCCTTAGCAACTCTCATACCAAGAGAAGCAGATATTGAGGTAGAACTATGACCTGCACCAAAATGGTCATAAGGACTTTCTGCTTTTTTTAAAAAACCTGAAATTCCTTTATACTGCCTTAGGGTTTTAAAACGTTCCTTTCGTCCTGTAAGTATTTTATAAGGATATGCCTGATGTCCTATATCCCACACAATCCTGTCTACTTTTGGGTCAAATAAAAGTAAAAGGGCAACTGTAAGCTCAACAACTCCCAAAGATGGGCCTATATGACCTCCAGTTTTAGATGTTGTTTCTATAATATACTCGCGAATTTCTTCTATTAGAGTATTTAGCTTTTCATCTGTTAAAGTTGGTAAATCTGTATAATCCTTGATTTTATTTAAAATCTTAAATTTTTCTAAAGGCATAGCAACCTCTTTTAGTGATGTTAAATAATTATAGCAGTTTCTAATTTATGTGAATGTTTATGTTCTATCAATGATAAATATAATACTATTGCCAAATATAAATTTAATTTTTAAATTAAAATTAAAATTAAAACTAAAGGGAGGTAAATAAAGATGCAACTGTATAAAAGAAAAATATCTATTTTATTTATTTTATTATTTTCTATTTCCCTAATTGGTTGTTCTGGAGTAAAAACAACATCGGTAAAAACAACTCAACAAAATATCAATAAAGCTGTTAAATACGAAGGACCAAAAGCAAGAATTGCCGTAGCAAACTTCAAATGTAAAGCTGCTAAATGCGGTGGAAATATTGGTTCAGGAATTAGAGATATGTTAGTAGATGCTTTAGTGAAAACTAATAAATTTATAGTATTAGAAAGAGGAGAAGGTTTTGAGGAAATAAAAAAAGAGCTTGAGTTAGGTCAATCAGGTTATGTTCAGGAAGAAAAAGCTCCTCAAGTTGGTTTGATGGAAGGAGCTGATATTATTGTAATTGGTTCCATTGTAGCTTTTGAACCAAGTGCAGGAGGTATTAAAGGAGGAATTGGAGGTTTACTTCCAAACATTCCAGTTGTTGGAGGATTAAAATTAGGAAAAAAAGATGCTTATATAGCAATGGTGATAAGACTGGTAGATGTTAGAACAGGAAGGATTATAAATTCTACAAGAGTGGAAGGAAAAGCATCAAGCTTTAATATAGGAGGTTTAGGTGGAGGTTTATTTGGAGTTGTGCCTTTAGGAGGGGGATTAGAAGTATATAAAAATACTCCCATGGAAAAAGCAATTATGGTTTTGATAGATAATACAGTAAAAACAATAGAAAAATATGTTCCTGACGAATATTATAGATATAGTGAAGGAAAAATTATTAAAAATCCTAAAAAGACATTATCATCGAACAACTCTCTCCAAAAAAAAGAAACTAAATCAACAGGAGTAATAACAAAATCAAAGTTTGAGTTTATTGAAGGAGCATGGCATGGAAAATATTATGGTCATGTAGGTTCCGGAGAATGGTCCTGGGTAATATGGAAAAATCCAGACGGTACATATGGAGGAAGATTAAACACAAGTGGAACATATGCTGGAAGAAACATACCAATAAAAATAGAAGTGGAAAATAGCAAAATAAAAGCTGGATGGGTTTTCCCTGCACCAGTTCCTATGGTAGCGGGAATTTCAGTTCAATTTACTGGGACAATAGAAGGAAATAAAATGAAAGGAACTTGGATGTTTTCTAATAGTATGGATTCAGGAAATTGGTATGGTATAAAAGGTAAAAGCGAATTAACTCCTAAATTAAAGTAAACTACGACCAGGGGGTTGCCTAATGCAACCTTACCCTACATAGGTTTATTTTATTGTAATTTTGTTAGTTTCATTGTAGCCCTTTTTAAAAATTCATAACAATGGGTTTATCTGCTTGATTTACAAAATTTAAAAATGTTGCTGCTCCAACAGGTTTTTCTACACCTTCAATTAAATCTTCTTCTTTAAATCCAAACAGTTGCATAGCTGTATTACATGGATATAGTTTTACATCTAATGCTTTAGCATTTTCTATTAAGCTCTCTAAAGATGGAACCTTATGTTTTTCCATCATGCCTTTCATCATATTTGTAGCAAAATCTATCATTCCGGGCATTACAGTTAGTATCTGTGGAACAGGTATAGGCATTGGCATAGCAGGGTTTCCAATTGGAGATACTTTAACTTTTCTAATATTTTCTTTGTGTAAAACATTTATTCCGTAAAAGCTAAAGAACATTCCAACTTCCATTCCCATAGATGCAGCAGTAGTTCCTAGCATAAATGCTGGTAAAACTTTGTCCAAAGTCCCACTTAAAACAATAATTCCTACTCTTGTTTTTGCCATCAAACCACCTTTTATAACAAAAATATAATTTTATATATTTCTATTGTAAAACCCTTAAAATATCATTGAAAATGACATATATCATGAGTGTTCCAAGTAATGCAAAACCTAAATAAGATAAATACTCTTTTGCTTTATCTGGTAAAGGTCTTCTTATAATGCTTTCTAGTAAAAGTATTGCGATTAACCCACCGTCTAAAACAGGTATTGGTAAAAGATTTAAATATCCAAGTTGTAGAGATATAAAAGCCATCGCAAATAGGTAAGTTGCAATTCCTGCTTCTAGGGCTTGTCCTGAAAACTGGGCTATTGAAATTGGTCCTCCCAGTGTTTTAAACGAAACCTCTCCTGTTATTAGTCCTTTTATTACCTTTCCAATTGCAACTGTTAGTTCAATCATCTTATTGTATGCTTTTTCCAATGCTTCAAAAAACGGATATTTAACAAGTTTTGTTTCAAATTTAGGAGCAATTCCTACTATATATTTTTTGAGTTTTTCATTATATTTTGGTGTAATTCTTATAGAAAAAGTTTTATTTTCTCTTTTTACTAATAAAGTTAAGGGCTTTGGTTCTTTTATAGAGGATATGAATTTTACAAAATCAAACCAACCATTTATAGGTTTACCATTTACAGCAATTATTTCATCACCTTCTTTTAAACCTGCTTTTTCTGCAGGAGTATCTGGTAATATTTTTCCTATAATTACAGGTAAAACAGGAGCTACTCCAAGGCTATCTTTAGTTATATTTTCTGGAATGCTAACAGATAAGGCTATTTTCTTTCCATCTCTTTCAACTAAAACTTTTGCAGTTTTTCCTGCTTTTAAACCAATTGCAAGGGTAAACTCTTTCCAGTTTTTAATAGGTTTTCCATCTACCATTAAAACTTTATCTTTAGGTTTAAATCCTGCTTTTTCTGCATAAGTGTTAGGTTGAACATAGCCAATAACAACTGGTTTTTCCATATAAGCTGGTTCTTCTATACCTATCATATAAGCTGTGGCAAAAAGTATTAAAGCTAAGACAATGTTAAACAAAGGTCCTGCAAAAGCTATAAGTATCTTTTGCCATCTTGGTTTTGAGTAAAAGGAACGATGGTCTTTAAAAGCATTTTTGTCAACTTCACCTTGAACAGGCTCTGTCATACTATCTTCGCCATACATTTTTACATATCCACCAAGCGGAATAAGAGCAATTTGATAAACAGTTTCTCCTTTTTTCCACTGAACGATAGGTTTACCAAATCCAATTGAAAACACTTCAACTTTTACACCAAACATCTTTGCAAATAAAAAGTGTCCAAATTCATGTATAGTAATTAAAACTCCAAGCATTATTAAAAATGCTATTAAACTTAGCAAACTATACCTCCTACAATCTGTTTTGTTTTTTCTATAATATATAAAATATCTTCTAAACTTTTAGGCTTTTCAAAACTTGCCTTATTTAATGTTTCATCAATAACTTTATATATATCTAAAAATCCAATTTTCCCTTCTAAAAATTTATTAACTGCAATTTCATCTGCAACTGTTAGAACTATTGGGTAAGCTCCGCCTTTTTTTCCTATTTCTATTGCTAATTTCAGCAATGGAAATTTTTTCGTATCTGGTTCAAAAAATTCTAGTTTCTGAATTTCAAACAGATTTAACTTCTTTAATCCTACATCTTTTCTTTCTGGATAAAATAAAGCATAACTTATTGGAAATCTCATATCTGTATCAGAAAGATGGGCACATATATTTCCATCAATAAGTTCTACAAGTCCATGTATTATACTTTGGGGATGAATAACAACTTTTAAATTTTCATATGGAATGTTGAATAAATAATGAGCTTCTATAACTTCTAAACCTTTATTTAATAGAGTTGCACTGTCTATTGTAATTTTCCTTCCCATACTCCATTTTGGATGATTTAAAGCTTCTTCTACTGTGATATTTTTAAATTCTTTCAAGTCTTTGTTTAAAAAAGGTCCCCCTGAAGAAGTTAGATATATATTTTTTACATATTCAAAATTAATATTTTCTAAAGTTTGATAGATAGCAGAATGTTCACTATCTAAAGGGATAATTTCTTTAAATTTTTCTCCTAAAATTTCCCCAAGACATACTATTGCTTCTTTGTTTGCTGTTGCAAGGGTCTTACCATTTTGAAGCAGATGATAAGTAAATTCTACTCCATCTATACCTGAAACTGCATTTACAAAAAGGTCTGCATATAAACTTGCAGTTTCTTTTATACCTTCTCTTCCAGATAAAACTTTTACTCCATCTAAATTTGCATATTCTTTTAAATATACGTATTTAGGTTTAAATCTTTTTATTTGATTAATAAGTTTTTCAGAAACTTTTGAAGCAGATAAAAGTAAAACTTCAAACTGATTAGGAAATTTATCTATAATGTCTAAAACTTGACAACCAACAGAACCTGTAGAACCTAAAATCGCTATCTTCTTTCTCACTTAACTACCTACTGCAGAAAATATGTATCCTAGAAACTCATTTTCACTTCTATGTCCAACAAATTCTACTTTATCATTTATAACGATTTTAGGAACTGTTGAAACATTATACTTTTGAGCTACTTCTGGAAAGTCAAAAGAATCTATAACATTAACAAATACATTTTTATTTAAAATGCTAAAACCTAAAGCTTGCTTTATTGTAGGCGGACACCAGCCACAGGATTTTGTTATAAATAGTTTAATATTAACTTTCTTATCTATATCTTTAACAAATTCTGCTTCCCTTGGGGGAATTTTATGCGTATTTGCAGATATATATATAATGGATTCTATAAATGTTTGAAATTCTCCACCAGAAGGTAGTCCAAAGTATGTAAAGTTATTATAATCTTTTTTTCTTATTTGTATTGCAGGTTTTAACCCTAAATTTAGGTTTTCTTCAATGATTTTTATTTTATCTGAAGTTTCTGCAATTTCTTTGATAAGATTTTCAACATTATCAGAAATCTCATCTATATTTAAGTCTAAAACTATTTCTACATTATCTTTAAGTTTTTCTGTAAAAATATTCGTTAGTTTTTGCTTTATATCTGAAGATAACATATCAAACCTGCACTATTTTTAATAGTAATAATTAAAAATTTTAATCTAAATTTTAAGTATTTTCTATAAGAAAAGCTTAAAAGGTATTTTGCAAATATATTTTTATAGCTTAATTTTTCATCTTTTATAAAGTTGTATTTATTATATAATTTAATATTCTAAAATTTTATATAAACTGTAGGAGGACAAAAACATGGGAATGACTATAACCGAAAAAATAATAGCTGCTCATGCAGGAAGGGATTATGTTGAACCTGGAGAACTTGTTACAGTAAAAGTTGACCTTGCTATAGCAAATGATATTACTGCACCACTTGCGATAAAACAGCTTGAAAAATATGGAATAGATAAAGTTCACGACCCAGAAAAAATAGCTTTAGTTATGGACCATTTCTTTCCACCAAAAGACATAATGTCTGCTCAACAAATAAAAATTTCTAGAGATTTTGCAAAAAAAATGGGAATTAAAAACTATTTTGAGGGACAAGACAGTGGAGTAATGCACACAGTTTTACCAGAAAAAGGTTTTATAGTTCCTGGGGATTTAGTTATTGGAGCTGACTCACATACTTGTACATATGGGGCATTGGGAGCATTTTCTACAGGAGTAGGTTCAACAGATTTAGCGTATATATGGGCAACAGGTGAAACTTGGTTAAAAGTTCCAGAAACTATGAAGTTCATCTTTTACGGTAAACCTCAAAGATGGGTTGGTGGTAAAGACTTTGTTTTAACTGTAATTGGAGAAATAGGCGTTGATGGAGCTTTATATAGAGCAATGGA
>DTZN01000033.1 GCA_012961365.1 Hydrogenothermaceae bacterium | reverse complement strand
CTTCTTTAGCATCTAATTTTTCTACTTTTAAAACATCTCCTGGTTTTACCTTATATTGCTTTCCTCCAGTTTTTTGCATTTCGGCAATTGATATTTTTATATTGGGAAAGGCACAGCTGATTTCTTTTCCTTTGTATTTTACTTTTATTTCCATGTTTTTCCTTTTTTATGGAGTCGGCGGGATTCGAACCCGCGACCTTCGCCATGCCGAGGCGACGCTCTCCCTGCTGAGCTACGACCCCAAAAATGTTAATATAATATTATACTATATACATTTTTGGGGATTTTTCAAAAGTTGAAAGATGTAATTATTAAAATTTCTGTAGTAGAAAAGTTAAAGCAATTTCACCCTTGGATTTATAAAGATGAAATAAAAAAATTTCCTAAAAATATAAATAAAGGAGATTTGGTAAAAGTCTCATCACCATATGGAGAAATTTTAGGTATTGGATATATAAATCCAGAAAGTATAATAACTGTTAGAATTTTAGCTTTTAAAAATGAAGAAGTTAACAAAGAATTTTTCCAAAAAAGAATATATAAAGCTTTTATATATAGACAAAAGATTTTTGACAATATAACAGATGCATATAGAATAATCCATTCAGAAGCAGATTTTATTCCCGGCTTAATAGTTGATAAGTATGCAGATTATTTATCTATTCAGTTTAATACCGCAGGTATAAATAGATTTAGAAATTTAATAATTAAGTCTTTAATAGAAATAATAAAACCCAAAGGTATATATGAAAAAGTTGATGAAAAAATTTCAAAAATAGAAGACTTAAGCCAAAATAAAGAGCAAACAATTTATGGAAATGTTCCAGATAAAATTCACGTAATTGAAAACTCTTTAAAATTTATAGCTTCAATAAAACAAGGACAAAAAACAGGACTATTTCTAGACCAAAGAAAAAACAGGAAAATTGTATCTTCCTATACCCAAAGGGGATTTAAAATTTTAGATTTGTTCTCAAATTCGGGGGGTTTTGGTATTTACTGTTTAAAAAAAAGGGTAGATTTTGTAGAATTTGTAGATGTATCACAAGTAGCAATATCTCAGATTAAAGAAAACTGTAAACTAAATAATTTTAAAAATTACAAAGCTATTAAAGAAGATGCTTTTGATTACTTAAATAATTTAAATAAAAAATTTAACCTTATAATAATAGACCCTCCTGCTTTTGCAAAAACAAGAAAAGAAAAAGATGGAGCTATAAAAGGTTTTCAGTTTTTGATTATAAATTCTATAAAAGCTCTTGAAGAAAATGGATATATTGCAGTATTTTCCTGCTCTCATCATATAACAGAAGAAGATTTAAAAAAAGTTTTTTTATTTGCGAGCCAAAAAACAGGTAAAAAAATAGTTATTATAGAAAAACTTATTCAGGATTTAGATCATCCATACTTGTTGAACTCACCACCATCTTTTTATTTAAAAGGATTTTTAATTAAGGTGATATGACTGTAAAAGAAATTCTAGGAATTGCTTACAAAAAGTTAAAAAGTGCACAAATAGAAACTTATATTTTAGATGCTCAGATACTTCTTTCTTACATTTTAAATGTACCAAAATGGAAATTAATAATAGAAGCAGAAAAAAAGTTAACTTCAAAGTTGCAAAAAGAGTTTTTCAAATTGTTAACACTACGAGAAAAAAGAATTCCTATTGCTTACATATTAAAACAAAAGGAATTTTTTGGATATAACTTTTATGTAGAAGAGGGAATTTTAATCCCAAGACCTGAAACTGAAATTTTAGTTGAAATTGTTTTAAACAAGATAAAAAATTTAAATAATCTAACAGGAATAGATATAGGAACAGGAAGTGGAGCTATATGTTTAACACTTTTAAAAGAAAAAATAAACCTTCATATGATTTGCACTGATATTTCACAAAAAGCTACTAAAATAACACTAAAAAATGCAAAGCTTTTGAATGTAGAAGATAGAGCGAAAATAATAAGAACAGATATATTAAAAGGGATAAAAGCAAATGTAGATTTTATAGTTTCAAATCCACCATATATTCCTAGGGAAGAATATGAAATACTGCAACCTGAAGTAAAAAAAGAGCCTAAAGAGGCACTTATAGCTGAAAAAGATGGTATATTCTTCTATGAAAAAATAATAAATCAAGGTAAACATTTACTAAAAGATAAAGGTTTTTTTGCCTTTGAAGTTGGGTATAACCAAGCCCAAAAAGTAGCAAATCTATTAACAAATATAGGTTTTAAAACCGAAATATATAAAGACCTTGCAGGAATAAATAGGGTAGTAATAGGAGAAAAGTAATGCAAAAAACAAAAGAAATGAGAGAAATATTTATTATTGAGGGAGGAAGTTCATTAGAGGGTAAAGTTCAAATATCTGGAGCTAAAAATTCTGCCCTTCCTAATATGGTTGCTTCTATATTAACTGATGAACCAGTTATTTTGGAAAATATTCCAGATTTGTTAGATACAAGAAATATGATTGAAATACTTAACAAAATAGGTATTTCTTCACATTTTGAAGATGGAAAACTTAGTCTTGTTTTTAATAAAGCTCCAAATCCTGAAACAGATTATAAATTAGTTCAAAAGATGAGAGCTTCTATTCTTGTTCTAGGAGCTTTAACTGCTAGATTTGGATATGCAAAGGTTTATATGCCAGGAGGGTGCTCTATAGGATACAGACCTGTTGATTTGCATATAAATGCTTTAGAAAAAATGGGAGCTAAAGTAGAAATAGACAATGGATATATTACAGCAAAAGCTCCATATGGATTAAAAGGAACTGTTATTGATTTTCCTAAAAAAACAGTTACAGGAACGGAAAATATAATGATGGCTGCTACCCTTGCAAAAGGAAAAACAGTAATAAAAAATGCTGCTAAAGAACCAGAAGTAGTTGATTTAGCTAATTTACTAAAAAAAATGGGAGCTAAAATATCAGGAGCAGGAACAGATACAATAATTATAGAAGGTGTAAATAAACTACAATCTGGAAGACATACAATTATTCCAGACAGAATAGAAGCAGGAACTTTTGTTATTTTATCAGCTCTTACAGGAGGAAGAATATATATAGAGAACTATCCTAAAAAGTATCTTACCTATTTTGAAAAAGTCTTAGAAGAAATAGGTATATCTGTAGTTTCAGTGAATAATAAAACCGTAATAGTAAGAAGAGAAAGAGACTTAAAGCCTACGTATATAGAAACTAAAGAATACCCATACTTTCCAACAGATTTACAAGCACAAATGATGGTTTTGCTTTGTTTTGCTAACGGAGTTTCTAGAATAAAAGAAAATATATTTGAAAATAGATTTATGCATGTGCCAGAACTAAAGAGAATGGGAGCTAAAATAGATGTAGATACAAAAAATCAAACAGCAACGATAAATAAAATAGATAGGCTACAAGGTGCAATTACAAAGGCGACAGACCTTAGAGCTAGTGCAGCAATAGTTATAGCAGGTTTAGTTGCAGAAGGAATAACGATTATCGAGGATATCTATCATCTAAAAAGAGGATATGAAAATATAGAGAGTAAGTTAAAAAATTTAGGAGCAAAAATTAAAGCAGACTATAAGGAAAATTAGTCAGAAAATAAAGATATTTTCTTTATTACATCTTTTTGTCTATCTAGTATATATTTAAATATTATATCTTCAACTTTTTGAGATATATTTGTAAACTGGATACCTATTCTATAGGTTCCCGGTTCAACTTCTGTAATATAGAT